>NZ_JBQWAS010000029.1:0-241325 GCF_052492075.1 Haloleucobacter albus | reverse complement strand
CGTCCTCCGGGTATGGGTCCGAACCGTCCTGGTGGTCCGGGTGGTCCCGGCCGTCCTCCGGGCATGGGTCCGAACCGTCCTGGTGGTCCGGGTGGCCCCGGCCGTCCTCCGGGCATGGGTCCGAACCGTCCTGGTGGTCCGGGTGGCCCCGGCCGTCCTCCGGGTATGGGTCCGAACCGTCCTGGTGGTCCGGGTGGCCCCGGTCGTCCTCCAGGCATGGGTCCGAACCGTCCGGGTGGTTCTGTTCGCCCCCCTCCGGGAGGACGCCCGCATCAGGTGCGTCCCAATCAGAACAGGCCGCGTCCGCAGCAGGTTCGCCCGAACCGGCCGAGGCCCCAGCAGGTACGTCCCAATCGCAACCGGCCGCGCCCGCAACAGGTTCGCCCGAACCGGCAAAGGCCCCAGCAGGTTCGTCCCAATCGCAACCGGCCGCGTCCGCAGCAGGTTCGTCCGAACCGGCAAAGGCCCCAACGGATACGTCCGCGGCAGATGCGGCGCCAGCCTCAGCAGCATCGTCCTCGTCCGCAGCAGAACCGTCAAAGGCCGCAGTTCCCCCACCGCTAGAGGTTGGGGAAATGGCGGAGCTTCAGCCGCATGAAAAATGGAGAGTTCTGGAGCAGGCCGGATCATGCTTCATAAGCGGGGTACATGAAGCATGATCGCCTCTGGAGGGGCGGCGGTTGTGCAGCCCCTGCCGGAGCCATGAAGACGTGTCGTCTGTTATGGCGTGAGGGCGATGGCAGCGATCAGTCGGCCGTAATCGGCTTCACCCTGATGCGTGGTGCGCCGGTAGGAGTAGAACAGTTCCGGGTTTGAATAGGTATCCAGCCCCAGATCCTCGATCATGCCGATCCCGGCCTGTTCCAGCCGCAGGGCGATGAAGGCCGGCAGGTTGAATTGCCAGTGCGCGGCCTTGGGCGAAGGCACAAAGAAGCGCGCAAAACCCTCATCTTCGGCAATGAAACGGCTGCGAAACTCGTCTCCCACCTCATAGCTGGGCTGACGAATGAGAGGGCCGATGACGGCACGAATATGGCTGCGTGTCGCCCCCTGCTGTTCCATGAGGGTTACGGTATTGGCGAGCACCCCGCTAAATGCGCCCTTCCAGCCGGCATGGGTTGCAGCCACGATGCCGGCATTTGGGTCCGCAAACAATACGGGCCCGCAATCAGCCATGGAAATGCCAGCGCCAATGCCGGGCGTGCGGGTGACAATCGCATCTGCCTTGGGTGAATCCTCGCGCGCCCAGGGCGTGGTGGCCAGAACAGCATCCGGCGAATGAACTTGCCAGCAGGCCAGAAGATGCGTGGGCTGCACACTCAGGCTGCGAGCCATGCGAGCGCGGTTTTCCAGCACATGCTCAGAAATGTCGCTGGAACCGAGCCCACCATTCAGGCTCTCATAAACACCGCTGGAAACGCCGCCTTTGCGGGTGAAAAAAGCATGGCGAATGCCCGGCAGACCACTGAGGGAGGGCGCTTCGATTTTCATGCCGAAATCCGTCTGGTTATTCATCTCCGGACCTCTGAAACTGGTGTCGCCGGGTGGAGGGCACCCACAAGGGGCATGTGCAGAAAGTGAAAGCGGCGGCTCTTAATCTTTCATGCGCTCGGTGGTGTCGAAAGCGGGCAGGGCGCCGAGGTCTGGGTGGCCAAGCGCCAGAACCTTGAACAGAACGCCCATTTCATCCGGCCCGCTGCCACACAGGCGGGAGACCGCAGCCAATATGGCGTTCTGTGTCGCCTCATCCTTGCCCTGCATCAGCCCTTGCGCACGTTGGGCCAAGCCAAGCCGCATGAGGAAATCTCCCTGGCCGGGCAGACCATGGGCCAGAAGGCCCTCCCCTTTGGCTGTTTTGGCGAGGGCGGCAAAATCCACATGCGCTGTCAGGTCAGCTTCACCGGGATGAGCCAGCGGATCTGCATAATGGTGGTGCTCCAGCGCCTGTAATGTATCGCCATAGCCACCCCCATGGCCATAATCAATAATGAGCGCGGCCCCGCCTTGTGACGCGAGACGACGGGCCAGCGCGCGCGCCGCGGAAAGGTCCAGTCGCTCCAGTATGGCCCCCTCATGGGGTGGTGGGAGATGGGCTGCATAATGAGAGGCGAGGGGGGAAGGAGCAGCTTCCAGACCGAAAATCAGCCGGCCCTCATCATCCAGCCCCACGCGTCGCTCGTGCCAGTAGCCCTTGGTGTAGAGGTACTGATCTATGGGCAGGGCATCGAAAAACTCATTGGCCAGAACAATGGCGGGCCCCTCGGGCACATCCTCGATGCGGTCATGCCAGAAGGTGCTGACACCACTGTTTTCAAGAGCGCGCTGTTGCGCCTGCCGCAAGACCGGGCTGGTTTCCACCAGATGGACCTGCGCGGCTTGCGAAAAGGCTGGTAGCAGGCGCGCCGCTCTCAGGGCATCGGCCATCAGCGTGCCGCGACCGGGGCCCAACTCGATCAGTTGGAAGACGGGTGGTGACCCCATCTGCTGCCACAGTGCGGCTGCCCACAGGCCCAGAAGTTCACCGAACATCTGGCTGATTTCCGGCGCGGTGGTGAAATCTCCCGCTGCGCCCAGGGGATCGCGCGTGAGATAATAGCCGTGGCGTGGGTGCCCCAGACACAGCGCCATATAGCGGCTGATGGGCAAGGGCCCTTCATGCCGGATGAGGTTGCGGATTTCCAGGCCCAGAGGCGTTTCACCTTGCGGCAGCGTGTGCGGCGTGGTCATGCGGCTCTCCCGGTTTCAGCGGGTGTTTCGGGGCGCGGCTGCGGTTGTGAGCGGTGGTTGCCGGAGGGCGTGAAGCATGAGGACGAGGCCAGCCAAAAGAAGTGGCACGGAGAGCCATTGCCCCATAGTGGTGCCAAAGGCCAGATAACCCAGTTGCGGGTCCGGCTCGCGGAAGAACTCCACAATGATGCGTGCCAGTGCATAGCCGATGGCGAAGAGGCCGGTGGCGAGGCCGGGCCGCCGCAGCCCGCCCAGCCGCACAAGAAGCATCATGACAAGAAACAGGATGAGCCCTTCCAGAGCCGCCTCATAAAGCTGGCTGGGGTGGCGCGGAATATTGCCGCCATTGGGAAAGATCACCGCCCAGGCGACATCTGTCGGGCGACCCCACAATTCAGAATTGATGAAATTGGCGAGGCGGCCAAACAGCAGGCCGAGGGGAGCTACCACCCCGGCCACATCCAGCATGGACAATATGCGGATACCGCGCGAACGGGCAAACCACAGCAGAGCCAGAATGGTGCCCGCCAACCCGCCATGGAAGGACATGCCCCCCTTCCACACTGCGATGATTTCACCGGGGTTCGCGGCGTAATAGGAAAAATTGTAGAACAGCACATAGCCAATGCGCCCGCCCAGTATGACGCCGAGTGTCGCCCAGAACAGCGCGTCATCCAGATCCTGCGGCTTCATGGGTGCCACGCCGCCCCACAGTGCCGGCCGGGACACCAGAGCCCGCGCCAGCAGCCAGCCCAGCACAAGCCCGGCAATATAGGCGAGGGCATACCAGCGGATGGCGAGAGGGCCGATTTCCACCAGAACGGGGTCAATGGTGGGGAAGGGCAGGGCGAGCATGGTCATGAAATCCCCGGATGATGGCGCATGTGCTGTGTGTGGCGCAGGTATCTGCGCCATGGGTCGGGTGATGTGTGGATGTGCGCAGGGCCTGCGCCAGCGGATCGGATTATGGCTACCCGTTGTGACGCGGCTCCATGGCTGCGGTCAAGTTGATGATATGGCCCATGGATGTGCCCATTGGCGAACGGGCCTTCTATTCCGAGATGATCTTGACCCTGTCGCCATATTTCAGCTTGTCGCCGGCCTTCAGTCCATTGAGATTGAGGAAAAGTTCCATCTGCTGGCTGGGTACCATCATGCGCCGGGCCAGCTTGGCGGGCGTATCTCCAAAGCCGACTGTCTCGACGCGGATGCGCAGCGGGCGCACGGTTTGCGCCTCACGCGTTGATACGCGGCGGAAGGTGCCGGCGGCGGCGCGGAATTGCTTGTCGATCTGCGGGGTCAGATCGCGAGCCGCGAAGATGATGCGGTACACATCCGAGCCGAAGCGGATGGCATACATGCGGAAGGACCATTGCTCCCCGCGTGCGACAGCCGTGGTGGCGGAAAAGCCGTTGATGGTGAGGGTCTCGACGGTATCAATTTGCACGCCCTCAATCCAGCCGGAGGCCAGATACTGGCCGAGAGACTGGCTGGAGGGTACACGCACGGCATCCAGCCGGATGGCTTCGTGCCCATTCTCGCTTGCGCCGAGGACAGCCTGAGAGGTGTTCTCCAGCGAAAAGCCTTGCGGAGCCGTGAATGTGAAGCCCAGCTTGGGATGGAAAAAACGGTTCTCCCGCACAAAGCCTTCTTTTGGATCATCGCCATAAACCATGCCATCAAGCTTGGCGAGATAGAGGCTCTTGTCGCGCTCGCCCATATCCGGGTCGGCATATTGGCGCGCATTGGCGAGGGCCACGGTGATGCGCTCCGGCGTTGCGGGATGGGACGAAAGAAAATCCTGCTGCTGTTGCTTCGCGCCGGGCTTGCCCTTGGCGGCTGCGCGCATATCGCCATAGTCTTCCATGCTTTTGAGGAAGCGTGTGGCGCCATAAGGGTCAAAACCCGCGCGCGCGGCGATGCCAACGCCAATGGCATCGGCTTCCAGCTCCTGCCCGCGGGAGAATGAGGCCAGTGTGTGCTTGTTCTTCTGCATGGCCAGAGCACCGAGATCCGGATCATGCACAACATCGGAAATGACGCGGTTGACCAGAACAGCCTGCTTCACCTGCCCTTCACGGATGGAGGCATGGCTGGCAATGACATGCGCCATTTCATGCGCGAGCACGGAGGACAGCTCTGAGGTGTCATTGGCCAGGGCCAGAAGGCCGCGGGTGACATAAAGCGAGCCGTTGGGCAGGGCAAAGGCATTGATGGCCGGAGAATTGAGGATCGTGACGCGATATGTCAGATCCGGCCGTTCAGAGGCGGCCACCAGCCGTTCCACCGTTTGCTGGATGAGCGCCTTCAACTCCGGGTCATTATAGGCCCCGCCATAGCTGGCCACGAGCTTTTCATGCTCGCGCCGCTGGGTTGGGTTCATATCCGCATAATCTGATGCCGGGGCGGGGGAGGTGAGGGGCAAACTGTTCGAATCAACCTCGAACCTGGCACAGGCCGAAAGCAGCAGCGGAACG
This sequence comes from Haloleucobacter albus, assembly GCF_052492075.1. Taxonomy (NCBI): domain Bacteria; kingdom Pseudomonadati; phylum Pseudomonadota; class Alphaproteobacteria; order Hyphomicrobiales; family Xanthobacteraceae; genus Haloleucobacter; species Haloleucobacter albus. Next base: position 236,121 of record NZ_JBQWAS010000029.1, on the reverse strand, counting down.
GCCAGTATCGCGAACAGGCGAGCAAAAGGCGTGTGCGCGGCGGGAGGCACGCGCGCAGCATCCGGGCGCGCGCATGTGCGCGAGCAGAACGCCCGGCTCAGGCGTGCCCACCCCTTATGGACCAGAGCGCTTTCTTGTTCGCTCACTTGCTGTCCCGCTCCTCGTCTGATGGCGTCCACCACGCCACATTTTCCGCCTTGTGGATGAATATGGCCGGGCCACCTTCTTCCTGAACCACACCGCGCACATGCATGAAAGTGCCGCGCAACATGGCAGGATCAAGATTATTGCCAAAGATGGTGGCGAAATCCTTCCTCGCCAGCATGATTGTGAAATCTTCTGACCAGCGTGGCCCAAAGTTCACATAAATGCGGTTGCGGGTTACCCCCACCGCCTGAACCCGCCCTTCCACAAGAGTGAAAAGCCCTGCATGGGCTGCCAGCGCGACTTCGTCTTGTGCTTCAACGATGGTGCGCGGCAAGGCCCAGATACCGCTCCGGGCTTGCCGGGCGAGTGCCTCGGTGGCCAGAAGGGCTTGGTTGCAGGCTAGATTGGCTGCGCGGCGAATTTGGTTGCGTGGAGGTTGTATTTCGACAGGCCGGGCAAGGCCAGCACCAGCGCGCAGAAGGGATAGGGTCGCATCTTCGCCTGTTTCCAGAGTGGCGCGGCCATTCAGCCTGCCATATCGATCCGCCCAAATATGTGTCAGATGCAGGGGCTGCCCGTGAAAGGTTGTGGCCATAGCCTTGCGGGCCGCCCGGACCACATCCGCCTCAGCCGTGAGGCGGGAGGGCAGGGCGATACCTTCAGGCAAGAAGGTTTGCCCGTTTGTCAGTAAGAGGCTGCCATTCTCAGTCAGTTCCTTGATGTAAAGGGCGGTTCCTTCTGCCGGTAGTTGTGGGGGCACAATGGTCGCTGGGGCGGATATGGGGCAGGGGCCGACTGAAACGCTCTCTTCCGCCATTGCGCCATGGGGCGATGCCGGCAAAGCCAGTGCCGTGACGAGTAGCAGAAACGGGCGGAAGCGAGGTGACATATCGGCCTTGCATGGGGAAGAGACATGCGGGCTTGTGTCATTCACCAATCCGCAGATCAGAGACTAGAACAAAAAAGGAACGCGATCAAGCGGAGAGACACACGGGACCCTTCGCGGGTTGTTTGCCGATAGGGCTGTGAGGGGTTTTTCAAGGGTCTCATGCAAACGGAAAAAGGCCGGGCATTGCCCGGCCTTTACATGCAGATACTAAAGACTCATGCCAGTACATCCGTGGTCAAGAGCCTGTATCGCCTGGTTTCACTGTTCCTGAAGATTCTCGGCGGCCGTTTTGCCGCTGCGGCGATCAATGACCGCTTCAAAGCTGACTTTCTGGCCTTCGACCAAGGTCTGCATGCCAGAGCGCTCAACGGCAGAGATGTGGACGAACACATCCGGGGAGCCATCTTCCGGCTGAATGAAGCCAAAACCCTTGGTGGTGTTGAAGAACTTCACGGTACCGATTGTCATGACGATTCCTTTCAAACCGACACGGTTATCGTCGTCTGACTGTGCGCCAGACGCTCGAAATTTCGAATTTGAGAGGAAAATATCGCAGATGCGCTAACGCGCAGTAACAAAGTTCGTCAGCAAGTTCGATCGGTCCTGTATAAAGGTGGATTGTGTTCAAGGTAAGGCTTTATATCCGGCCGGGTGCGCCCATTTTATTTTAAAAACACTGATGGTCGCGAGCGCTCTCTTCGGTAGTGTGCCCATGAAGGTTGAGCCCGCAGAGGGGTGAGGGGGCCTTTTTGCGTTGGACTCCGGTTACTGACGAGAGAAGGCCGCAACTGGTGGTTAGAGGCTCTTGAAGATCTAGAGAGCAGGTTCAACGCGACCTGAGGGGAAACCGTAAAGTCGCCAAAAATCTTCATAACACATTGAAAACATTGGTAGGCCCGGAGGGACTCGAACCCCCAACCAGACCGTTATGAGCGGTCGGCTCTAACCATTGAGCTACGGGCCCGCCGCATGTTGCGGCTGGAATAAACGCATTTTGCGCGATTCCATATCTTCATGTGCTCTATCAAGCTTGCGCGTGCAGAACAACCATTGATGCAGCCGGAGTGGATGAGCTGGCAGGGGAGATGCCGTAATCACGCCGTGTTCGCAGGGTGATGTGAAGTGCAATGTGCCAGCAGGAGGATCCCCATGCGCGCTTTCCCGGTTCAGGTTTCGTCTCTTCGCCTTTCGATGCTCGCCGCAGTGGCGGGGATGGGGCTGGCGGTGGCAGGCTTTGCCCCACAGGCGGCGCAGGCGGCCACAGTTCGGGTTACGGGTGAGGCCGTTGTTTCCGCCACGCCGGATATGGCCTCATTTTCCACCGGAGTGGTGAGCCGGGGCAAGACCGCGGGAGAAGCGATGGCCGCCAATACACAGGCCGTCAGCGCCGTGATCGAGGCTATCAAAGCGGCTGGCATTGGCTCGCGTGATATTTCGACGAGCAATTTCTCGGTGCAGCCGCAATATGTGTATCCGAAGGCCGGCAGCCGTGAGGAGCCGCGCCTTGTGGGTTTTGATGTGCGCAATACGGTGCAGGTTACAGTGCGAGATCTCTCGATTCTGGGGGGCTTGCTGGACAAGATGGTCCAGTCTGGCGCAAATGAGGCTTCGGGGTTGTCTTTCACCGTGTCGAACCGCGCCCGGCTGGAGCAGCAGGCTCAGGTTGAAGCGGTGAAGAATGCCATGGAGCAGGCCAGGGCCGTGGCGGAGGCGGCTGGGCTGCGGGTGACACGGATTGTATCTGTTGAACCCAGCGCCAATGCTCCCATGCCGGTCCGCCCGATGGCGGTGATGATGCGCGCCGAGGGTAACCAGAAGGCGGTTCCGGTTGAGGCCGGCGAGATTGATGTGCAGGCGCGGGCCGTTCTTGTTTATGAGGCGGAGGCGCGCTGAGGCGGGTTGGAATTTCGCTCTGCCGGGGCAATATATCCCGGCGGAGCGATGATTGGTCGTCGGGGGGCGATCAGGAGTTGCAGCCCGGTCGTACTTCTGGCCTGATGGCCGGAAAGAACAGGCGGCCTGCTTCTTGCTGGTCCGCTCAGGTGGGGCATATCTGTGACAACAGGCAAGGCATCCAAGGGCAAGAAGGGTATATCCCAGTTCGAGACCAGTCGTCCGGGACGGCGGGTGCAGTATGCTGCATTGCCTTATCGCGTGCGGGAAGATGGGCGGGTTCAGCTTCGCCTCATCACTTCGCGGGAAACCCGGCGCTGGGTCATTCCCAAGGGGTGGCCGATGAAGGGCATCTCTCCGGCGAAGGCCGCCGCGCGCGAGGCTTATGAGGAAGCGGGCCTGCTTGGCCCCATCGCCCGTGAGGCGCTGGGCATCTACTGCTATGAGAAGCGCCTCGCCGTGCGCTCTGTCATGTGTGATGTCATGGTGTTTCCCCTCAAGGTGAAGCGCCAGGCTTCAAACTGGCCGGAGCGTACTCAGCGAGAGGGGTTCTGGTTCTCAGTGGAAAGCGCCGCGAATGCCGTGCAGGAAGAGGATCTGAAGCTGCTGATCCTCGGCTTTGGCGATATCATGGCGCGTAAATGGGAAAAAAAGCAGGCAGCCGGCGGTAAGTCGCAGGTCAAGGTGGCGCAGCTCGCCTCATTGGAAGTGGCTGAGGAAGAGAAGGCGGACAGCTCTGGCCAGGCGAAACCTGTGACGGCGAATTCCAACAGGCAGGCGGAGAAGGGTGGGAAAGCCTCATCCGCCCCGGAAAAGCTGGATCGCAAGGCCTCCTGAATGGGGCGTGGCAGGTGGGCTGTTCCAATCTGGCGCAACATATTTGCCATATGCCGCCGGAACTGTTAAACAGCGCGCCTTCACAAGGACGGCCATGCCGATTCCGCCGCCCGGGCCTCGAGCCCGGAGGTTCCCGCCCGACAGCGCGTTGCGCCCTCGGGCGCGTTTTGCGTTGCCCTTCAGGCGGCATGAAGCGTTATGGTTGCGTCCCCAGTGAAACCGAAACAGACGGGCAGCCATGTTCGATACCCTCTCAGACCGCCTTGGCGGCATACTCGACAAGCTGAAGCGGCGCGGCGCTCTGACCGAGGCTGACGTCGGCGAAGCCATGCGCGAGGTCCGCCGGGCCCTCATCGAGGCCGACGTGGCGCTGGATGTGGTGCGTTCCTTCACTGACAGGCTGCGCAAGCGCGCCGTGGGTGTGGAAGTCATCAAGTCCGTCACCCCCGGCCAGATGGTGGTGAAGCTGGTTCATGATGAACTGGTCGCCACGCTCGGCTCTGACGCACAGCCGATTGATCTGAATGCGCCTGCGCCTCTGCCCATCCTCATGGTTGGCTTGCAGGGCTCGGGTAAAACCACCTCCACCGCCAAGATTGCCAAGCGCCTGACGGAACGCCAGAAGCGCAAGGTGTTGATGGCCTCGCTCGATACCCGCCGCCCGGCGGCCATGGAGCAGCTGGCTACGCTGGGCCAGCAGGTGGAGGTGGCGACCCTGCCCATCATTGCCGGCCAGTCCGCCGTGCAGATCGCGAAGCGTGCGCTCGATGCGGCGCGCCTCGGCGGCTACGATGTGGTGATGCTGGATACCGCCGGTCGTGTGACGCTCGATGAAGGGCTCATGGCGGAAGTGGCCGAGGTAAAGGCCATCACCAAGCCGCATGAAGTGCTGCTGGTGGCCGATAGCCTCACCGGCCAGGATGCGGTGAATACCGCCAAGGCCTTTGATGAGCGCGTGGGCCTTTCCGGCATCGTGCTGACCCGTGCGGATGGTGACGGGCGCGGTGGCGCGGCGCTCTCCATGCGGGCTGTCACCGGCAAGCCTATCAAGCTGCTCGGTACGGGCGAAAAGATGGACGCGCTGGAGGATTTCGATCCTCAGCGGGTGGCGGGTCGCATTCTCGGCATGGGCGACGTGGTCGCCCTTGTGGAGAAGGCCGCCGAGAATATTGATATCGAGAAGGCCAAGCGCGTCGCAGACAAGATGCGCAAGGGGGCCTTCGATCTCGAGGATCTGCGCGACCAGCTTTTGCAGATGCAGAAAATGGGCGGGCTTGGCGGGCTTATGGGCATGCTGCCGGGCGTGGCCAAGATGAAAAACCAGATTGCGTCTGCCAATCTGGATGACAAGGTGTTCAAGCGGCAGGTCGCCATCATCAATTCGATGACGCGCAAGGAGCGCGCGACTCCCAAATTGCTGGACGCCTCGCGCAAGCGCCGCATTGCTGCCGGTTCCGGCACCAAGGTGGAAGAGATCAACCGCCTGCTGAAGATGCATCGCCAGATGGCCGATGTGATGAAGGCCATGGGCGGCAAGGCGGGCAAGCGTGGCCCGCTGGCCGGCCTTGCCAACATGATGGGCTTCAAGGGCGGCGCGCCTTCTCCCGAAATGTTGCAGGAGATGGCGGAGAAGATGGGTGGTCCCGGCGGTGGTGGGGGTGTGCCCACCAACTTCCCCGGTCTGCCGGGTGGTGGTTTGCCGTCACAATTCCCCGGTGGTTTGCCTGGCCTGCCGAAAAGTTTTCCCGGCCTTGGTGGCCCCGGAAAAAAGAAATAAGGCCCGGCGCGCGCCGTCAGCCTTCCGAAAATCTCTTAATTCAGACATTGAACAAAGGAAAATCATATGTCCCTGAAGATCCGCCTCTCCCGTGGTGGCGCCAAGAAGCGCCCTTACTACCGCATCGTTGTGGCCGATTCCCGCGCCCCGCGTGATGGTCGTTTCATCGACCGTATCGGTTCTTTCAACCCGCTGCTGGCCAAGGATGCCGACAACCGCGTGGTGCTGGACGTGGAGAAGGCCAAGGCCTGGCTTGAAAAGGGTGCGCAGCCGACCGATCGCGTCGCGCGTTTCTTCGATGAGGCTGGCCTTCTGAAGCGTGAGGCCCGCAACAACCCGAAGAAGGGTGAGCCGGGCGACAAGGCCAAGGAGCGCGCCGCCGAGAAGGCCGAGAAGGCTGCTGCCGCCAATGCCTCGGCTGAAGAGCCGGCCGCTGAGGAGGCCGCTTCCGCCGAGTGAGGCTGAAGCTTCTCCCTCTTCATGAGGGGGCTGATGAATTGAGACAGCCGCGGTTGCCTGTGCGCCGCGGCTGTCTCATAAAGGAAGTCGCAAGTTGAAGGTCGCCGCGAAATAAGCTGTTTTTTGCTCCATTATGTATTTCATGCCTCGGTCAGATCGGCAGTCGCTTGAATGTGGAGAACGCAGGATGAGCGCCAATGGACAGTAGTTACCATCTGGATGCCTATACGCTCTTTACTGTCAATGCGGTCTCATTGTTTGTATTTGCGGTCGTCTATATTTTTGCTTGGGTGGGTCAGAATAACCGGATTTACTGGGCCAATCTTGCCATTTCGAATGTGCTGCTTTCTATCGCATTCATTATGTTTTCCTGGTTGATCGACACCAGGAACCCAAATCTTCTGTTTCCAAATTGCCTTCTCGTCATTGGGTTGAGCTTTCGCTGGCAGGCTGTGCGTGCCTTTTTCGGCCATGCGCCATCTTTTACCTTTTCAGCGCTTCTCACATTTCTGGTTTTTATTTTACTTTATTTTGAGAAACATATTGGTGCCAGTATTGTATTTGGTGGCGTCAATATCGCTATTTCTGCGCAGATTGTTGTTATCATTTATACTCTGGCTTCAGAGCGTCAGGAGCGATTGTCCTCGCGCTGGGGGCTGGTGGCAGCCTATGGCATCATTCTTGTCTCTTCCATCCTGCGCACTGCACAGGGCTGGTTGCTTGAGCAGGGCATGAGCAGCCTGCTTCCGGGCGATGGCTTTCTGCACATTCACCTTTTTTCTGCGGCGATCCATATCGTTGCCTCGGGCGCTTTTTCCCTCTCAATGGCCTATGAGCGGGGAGCGATCGCGCTGCGTCGCGTCGCTTTGCACGATGCTCTTACGGGGCTGCCAAACCGTCAGGGGCTGGAGCAAAAGTTGCAAGCCAATTTCAGCGACGGTTTCAGAAATTGCGCGATTTTCATTATTGATATCGATAAGTTCAAGAGCATCAATGATATGTATGGGCATGTCATTGGCGATCATGCCATTCGGCAATGCGGGCAGATCATCGCCAGAAATCTGCGCGAGCAGGATTTCGCGGCGCGTATCGGTGGCGAAGAATTTCTCATCATCATCGCGCACATTTCAGTAGAGCAGGCCGCTCAACGCGCGGAGCATATGCGGCAGGCCATTGAAAATGAACATATTCAGGTGGGAGAGGCAGAGGTGCATTTCACGGTGAGTGTGGGAATCGCCTACACAGACACCTCGCATGTTCCTTTCTCGGAGCTGATGGCGCAGGCGGATCGTCAGCTCTACAAGGCAAAGGAAGCCGGACGTAACCGTGTGCATGCCACTGTGTGTGCATGATATTGACCGATGTTTCGCCTTTGTATTCCTGTTCAGTTGATATGAGGCATGGTCCTGATGCCTTCAGTGCTGTTGTCATTGCTCAGCCTGATATGCCCTGAGCAGGAACCAGAAATTCGGCCTGACTCAATTCTTCATGCTCTGGAGTATCGCATGTCCGAACCTGTGAATATCTCGTTTGCCAAGCTCAGCGCAGCCCCGAAAGGTGTGCTGATCGTGCTCACCGACGAGAGCCTGGCCTTCGGCCCTATTGCGCAGAAGCTGCTAAACCCGGTCGATGACGCCCTGACACGGGCTTTCGATGCCGAGCGTTTCAAGGGCAAGGCTTTCAGCTGCGTGGATATGCTGGCGCCGGCCGGCCTTCAGCAGGTGCCGCGTCTTGTCATCATCTCCGTCGGCAAGGCGGATGAGCTGAAGGCGAAGGATTTTCTCAAGCTGGGCGGCGTCATCGCCGGGCGCATTCCTGCTGGCGCAAAGGAGGCCACGGTGGTGGCTGAGCTGCCCGGTGGCTCTCTGGCGGCGGAAGATGTGGCCGAACTGGCTTTGGGCCTGCGTCTGCGCAGCTATGCCTTTGATCGCTACAAGACAAAGAAGAAGGACGAACCCGCCCGCGAGAGCCTTGAGCTTCACCTTCAGGTGGCCGAAGAGGCCTCGGCTGAAAAGGCCTGGACCACCCGCGAGGCCGTGGGTGAAGGCGTGCTCTTTGCGCGGGATCTGGTGAATGAGCCGCCAAATGTGCTGGACCCGCCGGAATTCGCCCGTCGGGCGCAGGAGCGTCTGTCCGCCGTGGGTGTTGAGGTGGATGTGCTGGACGAACCGGCACTGGCCAAGCTGAATATGCGCGCGCTGCTGGGGGTGGGGCAGGGCTCCATCAAGGAAAGCCGCGTGGTGGTGATGCGCTGGAATGGCGGCAAGAAGGATGAGGCTCCGCTCGCCTTTATCGGCAAGGGCGTGACCTTCGACAGCGGCGGCATCTCCATCAAGCCCGGCGCTGGCATGGAAGACATGAAGGGCGATATGGGTGGCGCGGCCTGCGTTACCGGCACGCTCTATGCGCTGGCGGCCCGCAAGGCCAAGGTCAATGCCATTGGCGTCATCGGCCTGGTTGAGAATATGCCGGATGGCGCGGCGCAGCGTCCGGGGGATATCGTCACCTCCATGTCCGGCCAGACCATCGAGATCATCAACACGGATGCGGAAGGCCGGCTCGTGCTGGCAGATGTGCTCTGGTACACGAAGGAAACCTTCAAGCCGAAGCTGATGGTGGATCTCGCCACCCTCACCGGAGCCATCATGGTGGCGCTGGGGCAGGAATATGCCGGTCTCTTCTCCAATGATGATGAACTGGCCGAGGCACTGACCGCTGCTGGCGCCAGCAGTGGTGAGAAGGTGTGGCGCATGCCGCTCGCCCCGGAATATGACAAGCTGATCGACAGCAAGTTCGCCGACATGAAGAATACCGGCGGGCGCTTTGGCGGTTCCATCACGGCGGCGCAGTTCCTGCAACGTTATGTCGACAAGACACCTTGGGCGCATGTGGATATTGCCGGCACGGCCATGGCGTCGCCGGCCAGCGATATCAACAAGAGCTGGGGCGCGGGCTGGGGTGTGCGTCTGCTGGACCGGCTGGTGGCCGAAAATCACGAAGGCTGAACGGGTATCGCAGGGGCGGCGAGCGCCCCTGCATCTTTTCCGCTGGGAATATAAAAAAGGGCGCCTTCATGTGGGGCGCCCTTTTTCATGTCAGCACTTGCCGGGGCGTGATGCCGGCCCTGAACAGTCAGTTTCAGGCCGGCTCGACAGAAATGATGCGGAAGGTGTGCATGTCATCATCTTCCTTCACGGAGATATATTCGCCCACCACGAAATTTTCATCCCCGAAGCGATAGCCGGGCTCATCATCATCGGTGCCGTTGACATCATAGCGGAAGGCCCAGCTTCCGCCGGGGCGGCGCAGCAGATGGCCGACTTCGTCTTTCTCGTCCGGGCGGAACTTTACAACACGGCACATATCACGATGCTTGTGCCACATGTCGGGGTCGATTTTCCCGCCTTCCTTCAGTGGCAGAACAAAGGTGTAGCCGAATTCACGGGAGCCTTCGGGGAAGTCCTTTTCCCGGGCCAGTTCCATGCGCACCCGGTGGAAGCCTTGCGGAAGCTCGCTCATTCTTCTCTCCCCCCATGCAGCATCAGCTTGATGCCCCATTTGTTTCAACAGAAGCTGGCGCACGAATGCGCAACATTATCATGTCAAAACATGCGCCATCCTCTTTCTCCGTTTTACGGGCTTGCGAAAGATCTGGATAGAGGCAGAATAGATAGCATGTGTTCATATCGCTGAATTTGATATGGCGCATTGTCCTGTGTCGAACTTTGCCGGATGCTTGGCTGATAGAGTTAAAGCAGTCAGGGGGCGCTGGCGTATGGCACCGCCGGTGTGAGAAGGAGACGCCAGATGACCAATAACCCGTTTTTTCCGAATATGGCCAAGGCCTGGAACCCCGGTGCGTGGAATACGGATGCGCTGAACAGCAACGCATTCAGCCCCGCTGCGTGGAATGCGGGCATGCCGGCGGCCGGCTGGCCCATGACCATGTGGAAAAACCTCTATTTCGATTGCCCGGTAGCGGTTGCTTCTCACTTCCAGTCTTTTCTGGGTCGCCGTGCGCAGGAGCAGATGCAGTTTTTCTCCGAGCTTTCCCGCGAGCAGAATGCTGCCAATATGCTGACCAAGGAAATGTCCTATTTCCAGCAGGCCGCCATGGCTTGGAATACGGAAATGATGGAACTGGCCGAGCTGGTGCAGAGCAAGATTTCCTCTTCCGCCCAGTTGCCGGCCGCAACGGGCAAGAATCAGGCCTGATAGGCTTGTGGGTTGCCCCTGTTTGATGCAGGGGAAGGTGAGATGATGCCGGCGACAGCTCCTGTCGCCGGTTTTTCTTTATGTGGTTGTGTGTCGGGGCTGCCTTGCCTCCGCAGGTTCTATCTCGTCTCTTTTGCAAGGCGGACGCGGCTGCGATATCGCGGGGCTTGCAGGAAGGCGGCATGCGCGCCATTTTCCCTGCCCCGAGGCCGCGTTTGAGATGCGCGCCTGTCACAGGAGATGGTCCATGTCCGAGAACAATCAGCTCACCCGGTTCTTTGGCGGCTCGCCCGCCTGGGTTCTGGTGCGTCTGGTGGTCCTGTCCATTGTGGTGGGGGTCATTCTCGCGGCGCTGGGGCTGGACCCCATGAATATCTTCAAGAGCCTTGAACGGCTGGTGCGCAATCTCTTCACCTTCGGCTTTGATGCCCTTGAAGGATTGTGGCGTTATTTCCTGCTGGGCGCTGTCATCGTCATTCCGTTGTGGCTCATCATGCGTATCGCATCCGCTCGGCGCTGAAGGAGCGTGTGACCATGCATGGTGTGGCTGAGGTGGTGACGCATCGCCGGGTTCTGGCGATTGCCCTGCCAATGACATTGGCGCATCTCACCACGCCACTGCTGGGGCTGACGAACACTGCCGTTGTCGGGCGGCTGGGAGATGCCGCCCTGCTGGGCGGGGTGGCGCTGGGCGCTGTCATCTTCGATATGCTGTTCTGGATGTTCGGCTTCCTGCGCATGGGCACGGTGGGGCTGGTGGCGCAGGCGCAAGGCCGCAGGGATGCGCAAGAGCAGCGTGCTGTCTTGTTGCGTGCGCTGCTGTTTGCTGGCCTGTGCGGGCTGGTGATGGTGCTGTTACAGTTGCCATTGTTGTGGCTCTCCCTGCATCTGGCCGGCGCCAGCCCGGAAGTGAATGCAGCGGTTGCTGATTATTTTCATATCCGCATTTTCGCGGCCCCCTTCACGCTGGCCAATTATGTGGTGCTGGGCTGGCTCACTGGCCTGGGGCGCACCGGGCTGGCCCTGCTGGTGCAGGCGGGCATGAATGCCCTGAACATGGTTCTGAGCGCCCTTCTGGTTCTGGTTCTGGGGCTGGGCGTGGCCGGCGCGGGAGCCGGGGCGCTGATGGCCGAGGCCGCAGGCACTCTCGTGGGTTTGCTGATCTGCGCCCGGCTGCTGGGCTTCAGGCTCATGGTGCCGCGGGCCGTGCTGCTGGACAAGGCGCGCCTGGCCAGCACCTTCATGCTCAATGGCGATATCATGATCCGCACAGCGGCGCTGATGTTCACCTTCGCTTTCTTTGCGGGGCAGGGCGCGCGTGCGGGTGATGCGACATTGGCTGCAAACGGGCTGTTGCAGAATATGGGATTGCTGGCCGTCTATTTTCTGGATGGCTTCGCCACAGCTGCGGAACAGATCTGCGGTTCGGCCGCCGGTGCGCGCCGGCGCGCACCTTTCATGAGGGGAATCCGGCTGATAATCCTGTGGGGCTTTGGCTGTGCCCTTGTGGCATTTGCACTGTTCATGCTGGTTGGGCCATGGGGCATTGATCTGATGACAACCAGCCCGGAGGTGCGGGCGGAGGCGCGCCACTTCCTGCTTTATGCCGCGCTGATGCCTCTGGCCGGTGTGCTGGCTTTCGTGCTGGATGGCGTCTTTATCGGGGCGCTCTGGTCGCGCGATATGCGCAACATGATGCTGGTGGCCGTTGCGATCTATTTGCTGCTGTGGTGGAGCATGAGGGCATGGGGAAACCATGGGCTGTGGCTGGCCATGCTGGGCCTGTTTCTGGCGCGTGGCGGCCTGCTGGCCCTGCGCTTGCCCGTGCTGGCGCGCAGAACCTTTACGCTTCCTGAGTGAGCATCACGCCTCGTCGGATAGAAAATCATCTTCCGTTGGGAAGAGATGGGCGCCATCTGCGCCAAGGGGCAGTTCCTTCACCCACAGTACGGCAGAAAGAGGCAGCGCCGTATAAAGATGCGGAAACAATGCGCCACCACGGGAAGGCTCCCATTTCAGGGCAGGCCCCAACGCATGCCTATCCACGGCAATCAGCTTCAGGCCGGTTTGCCCGGAGAAGTGACGCCGTGCGGTTTCACGCGCCTGTTCTGCGGTGGAAAAATGGATATAGCCATCCGCATGATCTACCGGAGCGCCTTCAAACACGCCTTTCTCCTGCGCCTGCACCCATAAATCGGCGGGGCAGATCTTGTAGATCAGGCGCGGGGCGGGCGGGCTGGAGTGGGGCATGGTGCGGCTCTCATAGGTAGGGGCAAATGCTCTATAGAGCATTTTTGCTTCACCTGCGCAGCAGCTCTGCCATTGTCTGGGTGGAGTTTGTGGTAGGAATATTGTCCTGTACAAATAAGGAACATAATCTTATGATCGCCCCATAATGGTGCCAGCCTTGCGGGAGGGTGTGAATGTCGACGCTGACCCATGGCCAGATCTGGCGCGCACTGGATCATCTCGCCGAAGCACATGGGCTGTCCACTTCCGGCCTTGCCCGGCATGCGGGGCTGGACCCCACCACATTCAACCGCTCCAAGCGTATCACGGCAGATGGGCGGATGCGCTGGCCCTCTACGGAGAGCATCGCCAAGGCATTGGCAGCCACCGGCACCAGTATGGAAAATTTCTTCGCCTTGCTCCAGCCGGAGCGGGGGCGGTTGCACTCTGCCTCCGGTTTTGAGGAGGATGCGGGCGGTAGCTTCCGTTATCAGGCGCAGGCGCACAAACCCTTGCGGGCCATTCCGCAAATCGGCTTTGCCCAGGCGGGAAACGGCGGTTTCTTTGATGATGCCGGCTTTCCGGCGGGTACGGGCTGGGATGAGGTCATTTTCCCCGAGGTGGAGGATAACCACGCCTATGCCCTAGAAATTTCAGGGGATTCCATGCTGCCTGTCTATCGGGCGGGGGATGTGGTGGTGGTCTCGCCGGAAGCCTCCATCCGCAAGGGCGACAGGGTGGTGGCCAAAACCCGTGAGGGAGAGGTTCTGGCCAAGGAGCTGGCACGCCGCACCGTGCATTTCGTCGAGCTGCGCTCACTCAACCCGGATTACGAAGACCGGAAAATCGCACTGGAAAATCTGGAATGGATGGCGCGCATTATCTGGGCCAGCCAATAGAGCGTCAGCTTTCCGCAGGCAGAAGAGCCTGAAGGGCTGAGAGCCTGCCCGCCGCCACTGGTGCCATGCCTGCATTCACGTGCATGATGCTTGGCGTGCGCAGGATGAGCCCGCACCGATGCCGGGTGGAGTGGGAAACTCCTTCAAAGGCAATCTCCAGAACCAGCCCGTGATCTGCATCATGCGCCACCTCCCGCACAGGGCCGAAACGATTGATGGTTTCAGCCTGCACAAAGTGTGCTACCGCGTTGCGCTCCGTCTCGGGCAGATCGAGAAGGGCCTTTCCCACTGGCACCAGTTCTTCTACCTGCGTGCCATCCCGCCACAGGCCGAAGGTCGCCTCCAGAAGCTGCGGGGCATGGCGGGCACGCTGTACATAGAGCAGGACAGCCTTGATGCGCCGGGGTGCGCGCGGCCAGCTCCACCATCTCGGTTCTGCTGTTTCTGCTGTTGCCGCAGGCCGGTAAGGGGAGAGGGCAGGCTTCAGCAACAGCCCGCGCGTCGCTTCGGCATATGGCCCTGACGCTGGGGGAGCTTCATGCAGAGCTGCAAGATCTGCCGGCCCGGAGAAGGGCAGAAGAGGCGAGAGGCTGAGATGGGTTGAACTTTCATGCCGCTTCAGCAGGGCTTCCAGCCGGGCGCGACGGGCAAAGAGGGGCAGGCGGCGCAAATCTTCCCCATTCTCCTCCAGAAGATCGCAGGCGATGAAATGGGCGGGATATTGCGCCATGAGCTGAGGGGGCTGGCGCGAGCGTTCCAGCCGTTTCTGAAGCCGGGCGAAGGGATGGGCGCGGCCCTTGTGCCACATGAGCACGAGGCCATCCACAAGGGCGGGGCCGGACAGAAGCTGCTCCATTTCCGGGAAGTGGCGTGTCAGTTCTTCACCGGATGCACTGTAAAGACGTGTAACAAGTGACCCTTCGGCTGTATTGGCGCAAACCAGTTCCGCCCGAAGCCCATCCCATTTCCATTCCGCAAGATGGCTTTCAGGGGTGACGCTTTCAAGCCCACCGGCGGGCAGCTCCCCCACTGGCATCAGGGGGTGGAAGGGTGCCGGTCGCGTGAGGATGGGGCGCGGGCCGCGCCGTTCCATATAGGCGAACAGCCCTTCATAAGGCGGCTCCAGCCCGGAGCAGAGCGTCGCCACTTCCTCGGATGTGTGCTGCCCCTGTGGGTCCAGAGCTGCAATTGCGGCGCGGGGCAGGTGGGGTGTTTCCAGTGGTTTCAGGCCGCCTGTCAGAAGTTTCAGCAGGGCCCAGCGGCCAAGATCATCCAGCCTGTCGAGCCAGAGGGCAAGGGTTTGTACCTGCGCAGAGGAGGGCAGTGTCGGCCAGATGTGGTCGATTTCGGAAAGAAAAAGCGGTGGCTCCGTCGTTTGTCTTGGGGCTGCCGCTGCCGTGTGTGAAGGCGTGGGCTGCGATAGCGGCCCTGTCAGTGGCCATGTCAGCGCAATGGTTTCGGCAAGATCGCCGACATAATCATGCGAAAGCTGGAACAGCACCGGGTCCGTGCGCAGGCCGGCCAATGCGCGCAGCCGGGCGGGGGAAAGGCGCGGCAGGGTGATGCTGCCTGTCAGAAGCCCGAGTGCAAAGCCGCGATCAGGATCTGGCGTGCGCCGAAAATAATCCGTCATCATCCGCAACCGAGCTGGGGCGGCATGCTCACGCGAGAGCAGATCAAAAAGGGCGGCGAAGCGGTTCATGGGGTTCCAGCCATGACAGCTTCGCCGCCTTGCGGCAAGGCAGGGGGCACCTTGCCCTGAAGAGGGCCGTAACCCGGACAGGATTGCGCCTGCCCGGCTGGGCTGTTCAGCCTCAGTAGAAAGCCTGAAGCCCGGTGATGGCGCGGCCGAGGATCAGCGCATGCACATCATGCGTGCCCTCATAGGTGTTCACCGTTTCCAGATTGGCAGCGTGACGGATAACGTGGAATTCGGCGGAAATGCCATTGCCGCCGTGCATGTCGCGGGCCATGCGGGCAATATCCAGTGCCTTGCCGCAATTGTTGCGCTTGATGATGGAGATGACCTGCGGCGGCAGATGGCCTTCATCAAACATGCGGCCCACGCGCAGGCAGGTTTGCAGGCCCATGGAGATTTCGGTCAGCATGTCAGCCAGCTTCTTCTGAACCAGCTGGGTCTGGGCCAGCGGACGACCGAACTGCTGACGGTCCAGCGTATATTGACGCGCCGCAGCATAACAGGCTTCAGCCGCACCCATGGCGCCCCAGCCAATGCCATAACGCGCCCGGTTGAGGCAGCCGAACGGGCCGGAGAGGCCAGAGACGTTGGGCAGCAGGTTTTCTTCTGGAATCTCGGCCCCGTCCAGCACCACTTCGCCGGTGATGGAGGCGCGCAGCGAGAGCTTGCCGTCAATCTTGGGGGTGGAGAAACCTTTGGTGCCACGCTCCACCACAAAGCCGCGAATGGCATTGTCATGAGCGGCAGATTTCGCCCAGACTACGGCGAGGTCGGCGATGGGGGAGTTGGTGATCCACATCTTGGTGCCGGTCAGGCGGTAGCCACCATCAATTTTTTCAGCGCGGGTGCGCATGCCGGCCGGGTCGGAACCGGCATCCGGCTCGGTCAGGCCGAAGCAGCCCACCCACTCGCCGGTGGCGAGCTTGGGCAGATATTTCTTGCGCTGCTCTTCCGAGCCGTAGGCATAGATGGGGTGCATCACCAGAGAGGATTGCACGCTCATGGCCGAGCGATAGCCCGAATCCACCCGCTCCACCTCACGGGCGGCCAGGCCATAGGAGACATAGCCCAGCCCCGCTCCGCCATATTCTTCGGGAATGGTGGAGCCGAGCAGGCCCAGCTCACCCATTTCGCTCATGATTTCGCGGTCGAAGCGCTCATCCAGATAAGCGGAGGTGACGCGCGGCAGCAGCTTTTCCTGCGCATAAGCACGGGCGGTTTCCTGCACCATGCGCTCATCTTCGGT
Organism: Haloleucobacter albus; assembly: GCF_052492075.1. Lineage (NCBI taxonomy): Bacteria > Pseudomonadati > Pseudomonadota > Alphaproteobacteria > Hyphomicrobiales > Xanthobacteraceae > Haloleucobacter > Haloleucobacter albus. The sequence continues at coordinate 219,831 of NZ_JBQWAS010000029.1, read as the reverse complement.
GAGCTGGCTGGAGAGGTCGAGCGGGTCGGTCCAGTCGAAAACAGGCTTGGAAGATGAAGCGGACATGAAGCACTCCCTGCGGCGTTGTGCCGGCGGTCATCTCTCGCCGGGTTGAATTTAATTCCGACCAGTCGGTATATAATTATTAGGGGGCGGTCAAGGGGCTCTTCGCGCCGCGCATGGAGCAAAGGCGGGAGGGGTTGCAAGAAATGGCGTGTGGCCTGAATTTGTGCCGCGTTTCGCCAATCGGCAAAGCTGGGCCATAAGGCTGGGGTTTGCCGTTCAGTGGAATCAGGCGAGGCGGGCCGGGCGTAGGCGTGGGCTTTCACGCCCCGGCAGGGAGAATGGAATGGCAGAGCGGGACAAGGGGCAGTTGGACGGAAAGCCGGAAAAGAAAACGCCTGGGAATGACGCGTCGCGCCCGCAGGCGGTCCATGGACCGGATGAAGCCAGCCTTGCCCCTGACGGAATGGTGCCTGTGGATGAGGGAGCCGCTGGCCGCAAGACCGGGAGGCGGCCGGGGCGTCCTGCTGGCCGCTCTTCCGGGGGACGCTCAGCCTCATCACCCCGCTCTCCCGGTGAGAAAGGGCCAGGTCGCCCCCCTTTGCGGGATGATCCACGGGCGCAGATTGTACAGCAGGCCGCCCGTCTGTTTGCCCACAAAGGGTATGAAGCCAGCTCGCTCAGCGAACTGGCGGCAGCCATGGGTTATTCCAAGGGGGCAATATACAATTATTTTTCGTCAAAACAGGATATTTACGACGCGATTATCATCTTCTCGCTCACGGGCCTTTATGAAACGGCGGCAGCGGCCGTGCGCCCGGAAGATGCGCCGGTGGAGCGTCTACGCCAGTATATGGTGGCGCATGCCCGCTTTCTGGCCGACAACTATGATTGCTTCGCCACCATGCTGGTGGGCTTCAGCGGCATGCAGAGCCAGTTGAAGGGGAATGCGCTGCTGCTGCGTGATGCGCATGAAGGGCTTCTGCGCCAGATCATCGCTGATGGAGTGGAGGATGGCTCCTTCCGTGCGGTGGACAAGGCTGCAACAGGCCGCGCCGTTCTTTCCCTGTTGAGCTGGATGGTGCGCTGGTTCCGCCCCGGCGGCGGCAAATCCGCAGAAGATGTGGCTGCGGAATATCACGATCTTCTGGTGCGTGGCCTGTTGCCCTGAGGGCCTGTGCACGGCATGAAAAAGCCGGGCAAGCTGCCCGGCTTTTCTTGTATTCGGCTCAGTAGGGGCCGGGAACGACCCGGTAGATAACCTGACCGCCATTGAACTGGGGCTTGAACCAGTTGGGGCCGCACTGCTGATAGCTGACATTGCCTACAATGACCTGTGAACAGGTTGGCGGCAGCTGATACACGGCGCTTCCCATGGCCAGAGCGGTGGCAGCGGCGGTGCCCACCCACCAGGCTCCCGGATAGAAGCCTGCACCGACAGGCAGCGGGAAGGGTGGCGGGTAAGGGTGCAAGCCCGGAGGGGGCGGCGGAAAGGGATGCGGCCCATAATAGGGGTGAGGCCCATAAGCCGGACCGGGCGGCGGAGGAACAGGATGCGGCCCGTAGCCCGGCCCCGGAGGCGGCATATGGCCAGGCCCGCCCGGAGGTGGTGGCGGGGGCATGTGGCCGGGGCCGCCGGGCATGCCGGCATGGCCAAAATCTGGCGGTGGGGGCCGGAAAGCCGGGGCATTGAAATGCGGCGCCATGTTCATGCGCGGGCCCATCATGTCACCATGGAAGCCTCCGCCTCCAAAGCCACCCCCGAACCCACCGTGAAAGCCACCTCCGCCAAATCCGCGCGCATCAGCCTGTAGCGGGAGCAGGGCCAGAAAGGTCGCCGAGAGCGCCGCCACGCCCATAACCGCCGCACGCAGGCCGCGGCGCGGACGGGATGTGAGGACATGTCTCATCACTTGTCTTCCTTGCCGGGTTTTTCATTCTTGCGGAAAGAGATGCCTTTCATCTCCTTGGCTGGAGCAAAGGCAAATACGGTATCGGAAATCTGCGCATCCGGTGTCCAGCTCAGGCGGGCGGTGAAGCGTGGATGGCTGGCAACGCTCCGGTCTACAATAGAGATTTTCAGCGGCAGCGGAGCTTCACCCTTTTGCACCCAAAGCTCCAGATCCGCATCTTTGCCGACCAGCAGATAGTGATCTGCCTCCACATCTCCCAGCCGCACGGAGCCAATGAGTGTGCCGAACTCAAATTGCTTGAGCGGGGAGTTTTCCGCATTCCAGCTGAAGAGATCGGACAGGGGTAGCTCGACGCTGAGGGACTGGGCCGCGAAGGCCAGCGCTTCCTGAATGGTGGGCGGAGTGCGCTCGCTGGCGTAATAGCCATGATCGGGAGCGACAAGCGTGAGGGTTTTGCCGTCAAAGATATATTGGCGGCTCAGCGTACCGTTCACTGTATCAATGCGCAGCTTGTTGGGGCGCTGCGCCCAGTAATGGGCATGGCCCGTGGCCTCGATCTGATGGCCGGCAGGGCCCACCAGTTCCATGGTGGTGTCTGTTGTCAGCTCGAAGCTTTTCAGGGCGGCCAGATAGCTGCTCATGCGGATAAGAGCGGCCTGCACTTCCTGATCGGTTTTTGCCGGTGTCGGCGCAGTTTGGGTGGAGGAAGGCGCGGCGGTTTCTGCGGGCGCTTCCGCCGGTGCGGCTCGCGCGCCGGGTGGCGCTGCGCTTGCCGCAACAGCAATGATGGCGAGGCTTGAGACAAGGGTTGTGGCGACTCTTGTCAGGCCGATGGAACTCAGCATGAACACGCCTTTCCTCAGCTGGTAGAGGGCTTGGAGCAGCCAACCGGAATAGTTGTTGTCCGCCTCCGCATTCTAGCGGCGCTTATGGAGCGCATCAGCGCATTTTGCATCAGTGCGGGGCGCATGACACGAATTTTTAGCAGGGGTGGGAACTTGTGTGCCACCAGATGCGTTCAACCTGTAGGCGCGGCAGTTTTTCGCCTGTGGAATTGTCTGGGGCTGCGCGCTGAAGAGGAGGACAAGATGCCGCACACTTCTCGCGAAACAGCCACAAGGGCTGCATCTGCCCATGGCGCATCCTCCCGGACGGAGGGGCAGGCTGAAGAGCAGGGCGGGCTGACGGGCTGGGAACGCGACCGCGTGCGTCGGCGGGCGCTGGCTCTGTGGTGGGAAGACGGGTGCCCGCAATGGCGGGGGCGGGAGCATTGGGCACAGGCCCAGCTTCAGATGCTGAAGCGCTATCCCCGTATATAAAGCTTCGCAGCTGTATGCTCTCGGGCCGGATTGGAGCCCTGAGAGGGCAATCCCGGAGGCGGAAAGGAAAACGGGGCCCGAGGGCCCCGTTGCTTTATGCGTTTCAGCTTGCTTCCGCCAGCAGGGAGAGTTGCTGGGCTCCGGCCGCACAGGCCCGGTCTGTCAGCGCAGTCGGGTAATCGCCGGTGAAGCAATGATCCGTGAATTGCGGATGGACCGGATCACGTCCCTCATAGCCCATGGCGCGATACACACCATCCACCGTGATGAAGGCGAGCGAGTCCGCGCCAATATAACGGCGCATGCTCTCCAGATCATGGGTGGCGGCCAGCAGCTTGTCGCGGTCCGGCGTATCAATACCGTAATAATCGGGATGGGTGATGGGCGGAGAGGCGATGCGGAAATGCACTTCCTTCGCCCCGGCCTCACGCATCATCTTCACGATTTTCACCGAGGTGGTGCCGCGTACAAGGCTGTCATCCACCAACACAATGCTCTTGCCTTCCACCACGGAGCGGTTGGCAGAGTGCTTCATGCGCACGCCCTGATCGCGGATGGACTGGGTGGGCTGAATGAAGGTGCGGCCCACATAGTGGTTGCGGATGATCCCCAACTCATAGGGAATGCCGGAATACTGGGAAAAGCCGATGGCCGCCGGCACGCCGGAATCCGGCACGGGCACAATCACATCGGCATTGGCGGGGCTTTCTTCCGCCAGCACCTGGCCCATCTTCTTGCGGACCTGATAGACGGAGCGTCCGCTGACGATGGAATCCGGCCGGGCGAAATAGATATATTCAAAAATGCAGGGGCGCGGCGCCATTTCCGGGAACGGCTTGAAGGAGTTCACCCCATCCTCATCAATGACGACCACCTCGCCATTTTCGATATCACGCACATAGCGTGCGCCGATAATGTCGAGCGCGCAGGTCTCGGAAGCGAGGATGGGGGCATCATCCAGCATGCCCAGCACCAGCGGGCGAATGCCCAGCGGGTCGCGCGCGCCGATCAGCTTCTTGTTGGTGAGGGCCACCAGAGAATAGGCACCCTCCAGCGAGCGGATGGCGTCAATGAAGCGATCAATGAAGCGGGGCTTCTTGGAGCGCGCCACCAGATGGAGGATGACCTCGGTATCCGTGGTGGACTGGGTGATGGCACCATCCCGCACCAGCTGCTTGCGCAGGGTGATGCCATTGGTGAGGTTGCCATTGTGGCCCACGGCGAAGCCGCCGGCATCCAGTTCGGCAAACAGCGGCTGCACATTGCGCAGCAGGGTTTCGCCGGTCGTGGAATAGCGCACATGACCGATGGCGGCCTGTCCGGGCAGGCGATCAATCACGTTCGCGTCGGAGAAGGCATCTCCAACCAGCCCCAGGCGACGCTCGGAATGATAGCGCTTGCCATCAAAGGAGACGATGCCGGCAGCTTCTTGCCCGCGGTGCTGCAAGGCGTGCAGGCCAATGGCCGTAAGCGCGGCAGCGTGGGGGTGATTGTAGATGCCGAAAACGCCGCACTCTTCACGCAGGCGGTCGCCATCCATGTCAAAATCCAGGCTATCGGCCATGTTCTCTGCCATATGATGTTGCGGAAGCAGGGCTTCGCCCGCGCCGCATGTCTCATCTTCGCGTTCAATCTTCATAGCGCACCTCCGCCCGTGCGGCCTATTGGCCGGCGCCGTGCGTGCTTTCCAGAAGTTGGTCCAAACCGCGCTGGTCAGAGCCCTTATAGCCGGAGGCCGGGTTCGTGCCCTGCGTGTGTGTTGCCGGCATTCCGCTTCCCCCGGTGCCGGCGCCCTGGCCCCCTACGGGCGAGGTGGGGGCATCCGAGCCATCCTGTGGGAAGGGCTGCTTCTTCAATTTGTTTAGAATGGTGTTTTCCGGGTCTTCCGGCAACTGCGCGATGAGCCAGTCACCTATGCTCTGGAGGGTGGGCCGGGATTTTGAGTCCAGAATCCAGACCGGCTGGGCTTTCACCGGCACCAGCCAGTTGAAGAAGAGGAACGCAACGACCATCAGCAGAAGGCCGCGCGCCAGCCCGAACAGGAAGCCGAGAGTGCGGTCCAGCGCCCCGATTCGACTGTCCAGAACCAGATCGGAGATGCGCGCGGTAATGATGGAGGCTATGAGAAGCGTGCCAAGAAACAAAATGGCGACAGTTGTCGCCGTGGCCGCCATGTCCTGTGAGATGTATTGTTTCACAAAAGGCAGGGCCTGTTTGTAGAACAGTACGGTAACGGCAGCCGCCGCAACCCAGGACATGATGCTGAGAACTTCTCTTATCAACCCTCGCACCATGGCGAGGATTCCTGAAATCAGCATCACTGAAATCACGATGATATCGAGTAGGGTGACTGGCATCAGAACATCGGGTCCGTGGTAAGTGCGGCGCAGATTTCTCTGCGGGTGGTTTCGTTGGGCAGCGTCGGGCCGAGGCGCGCCGCCCACAAGAACACTTTGCGGCTGTCATATAGCTTGCGGAGCGGCTCTCGTCATCCATCCGCTGCATGGTTTGTGACCGCGCTGTGAATCTCAGGCATCATCGTCTTCACTCTCGTGCCGGCTTTCCACCTCACGCGGTTTTGAACGGCGGGGCGCGCGTGCGGCGATGGTGGCGACGAGTTGGGCGAGGGAGGAGACTGCCTCCACCTCCACGGGTGGGGCGCTGCCATCCGGCGCGCTGGAAGGAATGACAGCGCGGGCGAAGCCAAGCTTGGCGGCTTCCTTCAGCCGGGCCGGGGCCTGCGATACCTGCCGTACCGCTCCGGTGAGACTGACTTCGCCGAAATAGACCGCATCGGCCGGCAAGGGCGCGCCAGTGAGCGAAGATACCAGCGCGGCCGCTACGGCCAGATCTGCCGCCGGCTCGCCAATACGCAGGCCGCCGGCGACATTCAGATACACATCATGCCCGCCCAGCCGCACACCGCAGCGGGCATCCAGCACGGCCAGAACCATGGACAGGCGGGCCGGGTCCCACCCCACAACTGCCCGGCGCGGTGTGCCAAGAGAGGAGGGGGCGACCAGAGCCTGAATTTCCACCAGCACGGGCCGTGTGCCTTCCATGCCGGCAAACACCGCGGTGCCCGGCGCGCCCAGATCGCGGTGGGACAGAAACAGCTCGGATGGGTTGGCGACTTCCCGCAGGCCACCGCCTGTCATCTCGAACACGCCGATCTCATCGGTGGGGCCGAAGCGGTTTTTCTGTGCCCGCAGAATGCGGAACTGATGTGCGCCATCCCCCTCGAAGGAGAAAACAGCGTCCACCATATGCTCCACCACGCGGGGGCCGGCGATCTGTCCATCCTTGGTGACGTGTCCCACAAGGATGACACAAGCGCCCGCCTGCTTGGCATAACGCACCAGCAATTGTGCCGAGGTGCGCACCTGCGTGACCGTGCCGGGCGCGGATTCCACACTGTCAGACCACATTGTCTGGATGGAATCGATCACCACAAATTGGACCGGCGGGCCGGAGGCGAGGGTGGCGAGAATATTCTCGGCATTGGTTTCGGCGGCCAGCCCCACTTGCGCATCGGCAAGGCCGAGCCGCTGGGCGCGCATGCGCACCTGATCCACCGCTTCTTCACCGGAAACATAGACCACGCGCAGCCCATGGGCCGAAAGTGCGGCGGAAGCCTGAACCAGAAGGGTGGATTTGCCGATGCCGGGATCACCGCCAATCAGCAGGATGGAGCCGGGCACGAAACCCCCACCGGCTACCCTGTCCAGTTCGCCAATGCCGGAAATGAGGCGAGGCGCAGCTTCCCCCGCGCCCTGAAGGCTCTGAAGGGCCACGGCACGGCCCTTGCGCCCGGCACGCTGTGCGGCAGGCACGCTGGCGACGACAGCGGTTTCCTCGGCAATGCTGTTCCACTCGCCGCAGGCATCACATTTGCCCTGCCAGCGCGAATAGACCGCGCCGCAGGCCTGGCAGGTAAAGGAAGATGCGGCACGCTTGGCCATGGATGTTCCGCTGCAACAGATAAGAGACAGGCGCGGGCGAATCCCGTTCCGGCGCGCGCAGTCTAGCGATGATTGCGGGCCTGTGCCGAGAATGTGGGGGATTCCTTTGTACACATGCATTTTCGTGGGGGAGAGGCTGTGCCCGCATAGCTTCACAAAATGCAGGGATGTGCCTTATATCAAACAGATATGGCGGAGTATGATGCGCCCTGCATCCCATTTCGCCATGGAGTAGCCGTGCACATGGTGCACGCTTCCAGATGAAATGGCGATGCCGCCGACCGGAGCGGCCAGACGGGCAGCCGCCATTCCGGGTGCGGGGTGAATTTCATCCGCCGCATCTGTTCCCATCCGATTTTGAGGATATGACATGCCTGTTTCTTCACAGCCCGAAACCATTGCGGTGATTGGCGTCGGCGTTATTGGTTCAAGCTGGGTGTCTTTGTTTCTGGCGGCCGGGCTGAAGGTGCGCGCCAATGACCCCGCCCCCGGTGCGGAAGAGCGGCTGCGGGCTTTCGTGGCCAATGCCTGGCCGGCGCTGGAAAATCTGGGGCAGACAAAGGGGCTGACGCTGGAGGCCGCGCAGGCGGCACTGAGTTTCCATGCCCGGATTGAGGATGCGGCCACGGGCGCGCAGTTCGTTCAGGAAAATGCGCCCGAGCGTCTTGAAATCAAGCGCGAAACCTATGCGCGCCTTGAGGCCGGGCTGGCTGATGACGCGATCATCGCCTCTTCCACCTCCGGCATCATGCCCAGTGCCTTGCAGGAGCTGATGACGCGCCCCGAGCGGTTCCTCGTGGGGCATCCCTTCAATCCGCCCCATCTCATTCCGCTGGTGGAAGTGGTGCCCGGCAAGCAGACAACCGAGGCCTGTGTGGAGGCTGCAACCGCTTTCTACCGGGCTATCGGCAAAACTCCCATCCGTCTGCACAAGGAAGTGGTGGGCCATGTCGCCAACCGCCTACAGGGCGCGATCTGGCGGGAGGCCGTGTATCTGGCGCAGCAAGGTGTGGCCTCAGTTGAAGATATTGATCTGGCTGTTTCCGCCGGGCCGGGGCAGCGCTGGGCCATTATGGGGCCGAGCATGACCTTCAATCTGGGCGGTGGGCGCGGCGGCATGGCCCATTTTCTCGAGCATCTGGGTCCAGCAGTGGAAACCTGGTGGGCAGATCTGGGCGCGCCGCATCTGGATGAAGCTACGCAGAAAATGTTGGCTGATGCTTTCGACAGGCTGGATGATGCGCAGTTTGAAAAGGCCATCCAGCACCGTGACAAGGCGCTGCTGCGTCGCCTGCGGGCTCTGGCTGAAGACGCTCAGGATTGACGGTTTGCGGTGCGGCCGGCGGATGGACGCGGCCGCACCAACGGGCCGCCATTGGGTGCATTCTTTTGGCGTATCCTTATGGGCGCCCTCTTGGCAGGGCGCATCATGCGGCAGAACGTGCCCGGCGCGGCAGCTTCAGTTTGCGCTGGCGGCGCTGCTGGCAGCCAGATTGGCAGAGGCCAGCAGGCGCTCAATTTCGCTGGAAGCTTCCTCCAGGCCATGCATGGCATTTACAGCGCGAAACGTATCCGCTTTGGGCGTTTCGGCCGCCAGCGCCGCGTGAAGTGCGCTGAGGCGGGCCGTGCGCTCGCGCTCCTTTTCGCGCAGCAGCTTCAGCGCGGCTGTGATGACGGCGTGCGGCCCCTCATAACGGCCGGAGGTGATGAAGCTTTCCACAAGGCTTTGCTGCTCCGGCAGAAGGGCTGTCTGGTGCGAGGTGGTCTCGTTCGACATGGATCTCTCCCGTTCCGTGAGGGCGGGCCGATGTCCTTTCGGGGCAGACGTCGGCGCAGGTGCTGAATGATGCGTGTGATGTTGCGCGGTGCTGGCTTCAAGGCTGCACACATATGGTTACCGAAGCGTTTATGGGTGTTCGCGCGCAGGGTCGAGCCTTTCCGGCTGACGACCGCGCGCCAGGCGGAAAAGCTGAATTTTTTCTAAAGCTTCTGCGTGTCAGAAGATTGTGGAAACCTGGCTGGGGCTGGTGTCAGGGTGCCAGATAGTGCCGCTCATAACGTGGGCCAAGGGATGTCAGAACCTCATATCCGATGGTTCCGGCCTTGGTTGCCAGTTCATCCACGCTGATGCCGGCCCCCAGAAACTCCGCTTCCATGCCGCGTTCCAGAGTATTCTCAGGCAGGTCGGTAATATCCAGCGTGGCCAGATCCATAGAGATGCGGCCCACCAGAGGGCAGCGCTGGCCAGCCACTATGGCCTCGGCCCCCTTGCGGACATCCGTGGAGCCGGCGGCGCGCAAAAAGCCATCAGCATAACCGATATGAACCACAGCAAGCCGGCTGTCGCGTTCCAGCCGCTCCATCGCGCCATAGCCCACGGTTTCCCCCGCAGAAGCATGGCAAGTCTGGATGATCCGCGCGGCCAGCCTTACGGCAGGGCGCAGGGCCGGGCGGCCTTCAATTGCGCCGCCGCCATAAAGCAGGATGCCGGGACGGACCAGATTGAAGTGATAATCCGCCCCCATCAATGTGCCGGCGGAATTGGCAAGTGAGGCCGGCACGCCATCAAACAGCCGGGCGATGTCTGCGAAGCGGGCCTGCTGGCGGGCCGTGAGTGGGTGATCCGGCGTATCGGCGCAGGCCAGATGGCTCATGACAAGGCTGGGTGTGAAGCCCAGTTCATGCCGCGTGGAGGCGATCTCCGCTGCTTCGTGAAGGGAAAGGCCCAGCCGGTGCATGCCGGTATCCACATGCACGGCTGCCGGCAGGTCTTCACCGACGGAACGGCAATGGGTTCCCCATTCCGTAATTTCCGGCAGGGAGCCGAGAACGGGGCGCAGCATATCTGCGGCAAAGGCCGGGGCCATGCCAGGCAGAAGGCCATTCAGTGCATAAATATTGGCCTGTGGCAGCAGGCGACGAAGCTTCTGTGCCTCTTGCAGATGCGCAACAAAAAAGGTGCGCGCACCCTCGGCCCACAGGGCAGGGGCTACATATTCCACACCAAGCCCATAGGCATTGGCCTTCACCACGGCGGCGCATTCCGCCGGGCCGGCGAGATCGGCAAGGGTGCGCCAGTTTGCAGCTATGGCGCCAAGATCAATAGTGAGCACCGCACCAGCGGCATCACCCGAGCGGGGGCCGGCCGCATGGGCCGTTTCATGCTCGTGGGTCTGCGCTGCCGTCATGTCTCTCCCCCGCACGGGCTGGAGTGGATGGGTTGAAGCTGGGCCCCTTGCGGGGGCCGTTACTCGTGGTGATCGGACAGGCGCTGGTCCTGAGCGAGATTGGAGAAGCGCGTGAATTGTGGCTCGAAATGCACCTTCACGGTGCCGGTGGGGCCGTGGCGCTGCTTGCCCACGATGATTTCAGCTGTGTTCTCAGCTGATTTCATCTCGATTTCCCACTGGAACCACTCTTCCGTACCCTGCTTGGGTTCGCGATTCTTGAGGTAATATTCCTCACGATACACGAACATCACCACGTCAGCGTCCTGCTCGATGGAGCCGGATTCACGCAGATCCGAGAGTTGCGGACGTTTGTCATCGCGCGTTTCCACCTGACGCGAGAGCTGTGACAGGGCCATGATGGGCACTTGCAATTCTTTCGCCAGAGCTTTCAGGCCGGTGGTGATTTCGGTGATTTCCTGCACACGCCCCTGAGATGAACTCTTGGACGAGCCGGACAGCAGCTGGAGATAGTCCACCACCATGAAATCCAGCCCGCGCTGACGCTTCAGCCGGCGGGCGCGCGCCACAAGCTGGGCAATGGAGATACCGCCGGTGTCATCAATATAGAGCGGAATGGTCTGCATGGTCTGGGCGGCGGCGGCGAGTTTCGAGAACTCGCTTTCCGAGATGTCGCCGCGGCGGATCTTGTAAGAGGCGATCTCGGCCTGCTCGGCCAGAATACGGGTGGCGAGCTGCTCGGCGCTCATTTCCAGCGAGAAGAAACCGACAATGCCGCCGGAAACGCTTTCGATAGAGCCATCCGGCCGGGTTTCCCCCCGATAGGCCGCCGCAATATTGAAGGCGATATTGGTGGCCAGCGAGGTTTTGCCCATGGCCGGGCGGCCGGCGAGGATGATGAGATCCGACGGCTGGAGGCCACCCATCTGGTGGTCCAGATCATCCAGCGCGGTGGCGATGCCGGAAAGGTGGCCATCACGCTGGAAGGCCTTGGAGGCCATGTCCACCGATTCCTTAAGCGCCTCGCCGAAGCGCTGGAAGCCGCCATCATAGCGGCCGGTTTCGGCAATTTCGTACAGACGTTTTTCAGCCTGCTCAATCTGCTCCTGCGGGGAGGCCTCAACTTCCGCATCGAACGCCTCATTGACGATTTCCTCGCCAATCAGGATGAGATCGCGCCGCACCGACAGATCATGGATGATGCGGCCATAATCCTCGGCATTGATGATGGTGGTGGCTTCGGCTGCAAGGCGCGCCAGATATTGAGGGCCGGTGAGCCCGGCCACATCCAGATCCGGCGGCAGGAAGGTCTTCAGCGTGACGGGAGTCGCGATCTTGCCGGCGCGCACCAGCGCGCCCACCAGCTCATAAAGCCGGGCATGAAGCTGCTCGTGGAAATGGCGCGCCTCCAGAAAATCCGAAACGCGGTAGAAAGCTTCATTGTTCACCAGAATGGCGCCCAGCAGCGCCTGTTCGGCCTCCAGATTGTGGGGCACCTGGCGATAGGTGGGGTCGGAAGCCCCCTTGTCGGGAATATCAAGCATGGTGTTCTGGTGGTCCATTGCCGTGAGGGGCTCCTCTAGCAGAGGGAAGCTTACCGACCTCTTGCCGCCGCCGCGCTGATTCCTCGCAACGGCGGCGGATGCAATAGCCACGCCGCTTTCCCCCGTGAATGAATTATGGGGATAACGGCGAAAACTCCCTCAGGCCGCCCACCGGCCTCAGGCCAGCGCTTCCAGAATGCGCACCCAGCTGCGCGTGCCCTTGTGGAAGGAGGTGAGGTCATATTTCTCATTGGGGGAGTGCACCCGATCATCATCCAGACCGAAGCCGATGAGGAGTGTATCCAGATCCAGAAGCTTGCGGAACTGGCCCACCACCGGGATGGAGCCGCCGGAACCGATGGTCACAGGTTCCACCTGCCATTCCGCTTTCAGGGCGGCGCTGGCGGCTGTGAGGTCAGCGCTTTCAGGTGGCACCATGAAGGCGCGTGCACCTTCGCCGGTGGCAAGGTCAAACTGGCAATCCGCCGGCAGACGCGCTTTCACGAACTGCTCGAAGGCGGCCCGGATCTTCGCCGGGTCCTGATCGGCCACCAGGCGGAAGGAGATCTTGGCTGTGGCAGTGGCGGGAATGATGGTTTTTGAACCACCCCCGATATAGCCGCCATAAATGCCATTAATCTCGAAGGTGGGGCGAGACTGAACCAGTTCGATCAGCAGCCGGTCCTGCTCGCCGGCCGGTTCGGACAGGCCGACAGGCTTCAGGAAGCTTTCAGGGGTGAAATTCAGGGCCTTCCAGCGCGCCAGAATCTCGGCTGGCGGCTCGACCACATCATCATAAAAGCCGGGAATGGTGACGCGGCCCTGCTCATCATGCACATCGGCGATGATCTTCGAGAGCACATGAATGGGGTTGCGAGCCGCCCCGCCATAGAGGCCGGAATGCAGATCGCGGCTGGGGCCGGAAATGGTCAGCTCGGTATGCAGAATGCCGCGCAGGGAAGTGGTGATGGAGGGGGTCTTTGCATCCCACATCCCTGTATCACACACCAGAGCGATATCGGCTTTCAACTCCGCGGCGTGGCTTTCGAGGAAAGATGGCAGGTTGGGGGAGCCGCATTCTTCCTCGCCCTCCAGCAGCAGCGTTACATCCACCGGCAGATGGCCTGTGGTGGTCTTGAGCGCGCGCAGGGCTTCGATGAAGGTCATCACCTGGCCTTTGTCATCGGCTGCGCCGCGGGCCACGATGGTGTGTCGTCCATCTTCCGTTTCACCCATGCGAGGCTCGAAAGGCGGGGTGTGCCACAAATTCAGCGGATCGACCGGCTGGACATCATAATGGCCATAAAACAGCACGCGGCGGGGCGCGCCGCTATCCGTGCGGGCGACCAGAACCGGATGGCCGGGCGTGGCGTGCACCGTGGCGCTGAAGCCGAGATCCACCAGTTCCTTCGCCGCCCATGCCGCTGCTTCCTGGCATTGGGTTGCATAGGCCGGATCGGTCGAGATGGAGGGAATGCGCAGAAACGCGAACAGCCGCGCCAGAGCAGCCTCCAGTCCGTCATCCACGGCCTGTAGGGTCTGTTCAAGCTCTGAACTGGATGCGGCATCGCGCGAGGTCATGACGAAGCTCTCCCATGCTGGGGCTGTGTGGAAAACAGCCGAGTCCCACTATGCTTGCCCCGCTTCATGCCGGACGCAAGAGGCGGTTCCATGGGGGCAGCTCAGCTGCAAGTGAATGGCAGTGAAGCGCAGATGAGGGCCGATGAGGTATCAGGACCAAGTATCAGGACAAGGTATCGGGACAAGGCATGGGGACGCTGTGAAAAATTGGGAGCCGCGCGCTTGGGGCATCTATGGCAATGGGGGGGCCGGGGCCTCTGTCGCTTCAGGGGTTTCGGGCCGTATGGCCCTACTGGCTCGCCGGGCCTGTTGCAGCACGCAGCCAATACGGCGATACAGCATGCGCGGCGCGGCGGGGGCGGCGAGGGCACCCTCATATCCCTTCTGAATCTGCATGCGCTCCAGCGATGCGGCAGGCAGGGGGGCAATAAGGACGGCCGGCATGCCATTGCCGTCACGAAAGGGATTTTCCGGGATATTTTCCGCGTTGTCCGCGTGCACCACCAGCAAATCCGCTTCCGGGGGGCGAAGTGAGATCTCTTCCAGCATGGCGGCTTCCAGAATTTCGCCAATGCCGAAAGTGACGAGAGCCTCTCGCAGGCTCTGGCGACGGTCAGTTTGCGGATCAATGATAAGAATACGGGCGGTCGGCAACACCTTCATAAGGCGCTCCACTATAATATGTGTGCGACTTTCTATTTGGATGCACACATATGTTCAGCCTTGCCAGAAGAGCCCCGCAACTCTACTGACGTTGGAGCGCGAAAATAACTGTGCCTCCATTTTGAATCAACAGGGGCGCTATAACAAGAAAGTTGGGTGGGCCTGAAAGGGCCAGCCTGAGAGCTGAAGGCTGGCCCCGTGTGGCGCTTAACGGCTGATATTGCCGAAAAGGCCCCGTATGATGGCCCGGCCAATCTGTGTCCCCACCTGTGTGGCGACAGAGCTGACCACACGTCGCACAGCCACTTCTGTCGTGCTCATGCGGGTTGAGCGGCTTTTCCCGGTGCTTTTGCCAGAGGTGCCAAGTACAGACCCAAGAACACTGTCCAGAAGGCCGCCGCTGCTTTCTTCTTGTGCGGGCGCGGTCTTCTCCTCGGCGCGGTTCTGCAACATCTCAAAGGCGGATTCCCGGTCCACCATCGTGTCGTAACTGTGGCCAACCGGGCTTTTCGCCATGACGGCAGCGCGCTCTTCGGCGTTCAGCGGCCCCAGGCGGGCAGAAGGAGGGCGCACCAGCGTGCGCTGTACGATGGAGGGCACGCCATTGCCTTCCAGAGTGGAGACCAGCGCCTCACCCTTGCCCAACTGGGTGATGACCTGCGCCGTATCCAGCGCCGGATTGGGGCGGAAGGTTTCTGCTGCGGCCCGCACCGCCTTCTGGTCGCGCGGGGTGAAGGCGCGCAAGGCGTGCTGCACACGGTTGCCCAACTGGGCCAGCACGCTTTGCGGCACATCCAGAGGGTTCTGGGTGACGAAATACACGCCCACGCCCTTGGAGCGGATCAGCCGCACCACCTGCTCCACCTTTTCCAGCAGAACCTTTGGGGCGCTGTCGAACAGCAAATGGGCTTCATCGAAGAAGAAGACCAGCTTCGGCTTTTCCGGGTCCCCCACTTCGGGCAACTGCTCGAACAGTTCGGAGAGCATCCATAGCAGCAGGCAGGCGTAGAGCCGCGGGGAGGACATGAGCTTGTCCGCCGCCAGAATGGAAATGGTGCCGTAGCCGGCGCGGTCCACCCGCATCAGATCTTCGATTTTCAGGGCCGGCTCGCCGAAAAACTGGTTCGCACCCTGATTTTCCAGCACCAGCAGGCGGCGCTGAATAGCCCCCACGCTTTGAGGGGCGATATTGCCATATTGCGGGCTGAGGGTGGCGGCATTCTCGGCCACATGGGCCAGCATGGCGCGCAGATCCTTCATGTCCAGCAACAGCAGGCCCTGCTCATCGGCCACGCGGAACACGATATTGAGCACGCCCTCCTGCGTCTCGTTCAGATCCAGCAACTGGGAGAGCAGCAGCGGCCCCATTTCCGAAATCGTCGTGCGGATGGGGTGGCCCTGCTCGCCGAACACATCCCAGAAGATCACCGGGAAGTTGTCCGGCTGATAGGTGATGCCGACCTCTTCCGCGCGCTTTTCCAGAAAATCCTTCGGCTCGCCAATGGCTGCGATGCCGGAAAGGTCGCCCTTGATATCTGCGGCGAACACCGGCACGCCGGCACGGGCAAAGCCTTCGGCCAGCACTTGCAGAGTTACCGTTTTGCCGGTGCCGGTGGCACCTGTCACCAGCCCGTGGCGGTTGGCCAGATGCAGCGAGAGATATTCTCCCTGAGAGCTCGGGTCTTCGGCCTTTTGCATCTGCTCTGCGGCATCCATCACCCGGCCGATATAGATCTGGCCGTCCACATCCGGGTTGGCGAGCGGGGCGGGAGGGGTCATCGCAGTGTCCTCGAAGATAGCCAGCATGGGCGTGCAGGCGCGAATCCATACTGTGACGTTTTCGCGCGCTCCATCATCGGGAGCAAGGGGGAACAAGGCGGCAGGGGCGAGGGGGCAGACAGACGCATTGCCTTTCATCACTCTACAAGCCTGAAAACCTTGCACTTGGGGAAGGAGGGCGGCAAGCTGCCTGCGGCCCGCCGCTGCGCGGGGTAAGGAGGTGCCATGGACGCGTTGGTGAACCGCCTGGTGGAACAGCGGAATGTGAGCCCGCAGACGGCTCGCGCGCTGATCGTCATTGTCTTGCAGTTTCTGTCTCGCGAGGCGCCACCCGAGACGCTGGCACCGGTGATTTCCGCCTATCCCTGGATTCCCGATGTGCTGGCCAAAGCCGAACCGGAAGATGAGCACGGAGCTACAAGCCGCCATTTTGGCGGCATGGCGCGCCTGATGGATGTGGCCAACCGCATGATGGCCCATGGCCTGACCATGGCTGAAGTGCAGGCTACGGTTCGCGCTACGGTGGATTATGCGCGTGAAGGGGCGGGCGATGAGGCCGTGAATACTCTGGTGCGCTCCATTCCCGGCCTGCGCCAGGTGGTGTGAGAGCCGTTGCAAATGATCTGAACTGCGCCCTCATCCCCCGTTTGCGGATGCAGGATGAGATGGTGAGTAAACTCTGGAGGGGAAGGCATGTCTTATCCGATTGATACGATCGAAGGCATCGGCGCTGTATTGGCCGAGAAGCTGAAAACCGTCGGCATTACCACCACGCAGAGCCTTCTGGAGGCGACAAAAGCGCCGAAAGGCCGCAAGGAACTGGCGGAGAAAACGGGCATTCCTGAAAAGGCCGTGCTCAAATGGGCCAATATGGCAGACCTCATGCGCATCAAGGGCGTGGGTGAGGAGTATTCCGAGCTTCTGGAAGCCGCCGGCGTCGATACGGTGAAGGAGCTGAAGATGCGTAATGCGGCGAACCTCACCAAGGCCATGGCCGAGGTGAACGCCACCCGCAAGCTCGTACGTGCCCTTCCGGCCGAGAGCATGGTGCAAAAGTGGATTGAAGAAGCCAAGATTCTACCACCCATGCTGACTTACTGAAGGCAGGGGTGGGGCAAGGGACTTTAGGGCAAGGGACTTGAGGCAGGTGTTTCTGTCCACAGACATGCCGGAAGGTGCTGTTTTCCGGGAAAACATACCTTCCGGGCCGTTTGGAGCTTGAAATAACGGGCCACTCCCCTTATGAGAAGCCCCGTGCCGCGGTAGCTCAGCTGGTAGAGCAACGCATTCGTAATGCGTGGGTCGGGGGTTCGAATCCCTTCCGCGGCACCATCACCCCCTCCTTGAAGATAGAATTTTCAAAGCGCAATTGTGTGCACCGCAGGTGTTGCGGGGCGACTGTCTTCGGGTTTGAAATCTGCTTTCGATTGCTGACGGGCGGCCAATTTGGGCTGGCCCTTGTGTCAACAGGCACGAGCCATGGCGGTGCTTTGCGCGTTTGTCCGCCATGGTGGGGAGGGGGCCTCAGTTTCCTGTTTGAAACTCAGTGGCTGATAATCGCCTTGAGGTCTTCACTCAGCGTGTATTTCTCATCACCTTCTCCGGTCGTCACATCATCAATCACCGGCTTTCCATCTTCGGTGATGACCCGAAACTGAATTTCCGTGATGATATTGCGGTCTTCCGGGGATGCGCCGTCAAAACAGGTGGAGCCCTTGAAGCGCGCGACGATGTTTGTGACGGCCCCGGTTTTTCCGGTTTCCGTGATGGTGACATCCTTCAAGGGGCAGCCATCCTGCCGGGAGAGGATGGGGTCGTAATCGAAGGGGTTGCCAGTCTCTTCATCCGGTTCAAAAACAGGGTGCTTGCTGGCTTCGGCATAGAGCTTGCGCAGCCTGGTGCTGAAGTTGCCGATATGGGCCGCATCGAAATAGTCCGGTGCATCGTGGCCGGTATCGGCCCATTTCCGCGTTGCGACATCCATGATGGCCTGAACCGGGGCCGTTGCCGCAGCCTCTGCTGCCAGGGCCGGTGTGGAGAGGGGCGCGATGGAGAAGCCCGACGTGGAAAGGGCCAGAGTGGCCGCCACAAACAGCTGTTTCAGCATCAAGACGCTCATTCGTGAGACAAGATATTGGCAAGCTTAAGCAGCTGGCCAACACAAGCACAAGCGCGGAAGCTCTCCATTCACCGTGTGTTTGAGGGCCGGCCCGGTAAGCCCTTCTGCGCTCACCGGGGCAAGGAGGCTATCGGCATTCAGATGGTGTGCCGATAGCCTGTTTCAGCATGTCATGTCTTTCGGCACGTCACGTCCCGAAAATATAGGCGCACGCACCCGCCAGCACGAGAAGGGCCGGGTTGATCTTCCACATCATGAAGATTGAGAAGACGACCAGCGCGATCAATATCGTCATGCCATCAGAAATGGCGGCGCGGGTCACGGTGATGGTGCCGGCAATCATGAAGCCGACAACCATGGGGGCCATGGCCCGTTGCAAGGTTTTATGCCATTCGGTGTTCTGGAACCGATCCCACACCCGGTTTGCATATAGCACAATGACGCCAGAGGGGACAAAAAATCCAATAAAGGCAAGCAGCGCTCCAAGATAACCGGCGACATGATACCCGATAACCACCACGATCAGCATATTGGGGCCGGGCGCAAGCTGACCGAGGGCATAAATATCTCGGAATTGTGCGGTGGAGAGCCAGTGATATTGATTAATTGTCAGCTGCTTCATTTCGGGCAGTACTGCGGTGCCCCCGCCGATTGTGAGGACGGAAAGCAGGGAGAAGACAGCCAGGAGGCTCCAGTTGGTATCGTTCATGATAGGCCCTCTCAATCAACGGGCTGGCCATGCGGGCCCGGTGCCTTGCTGCCGTGTCCACGATACAGAAGAAAGGCCACCGGCCCGACTGTCAGCAGAACCCACACCAGCGAAATGTGGAGAAAGCTGATCATGACAACAGTGACTGCAATCACGACCAGATCCAGCCGGTGGGTCAGTTGCTTCTTGCCCAGTTGCAGTGCAATGGAAGCCAGAAGCCCCACAGATGCCGCGCCCACGCCGATCAACGCCTGATTGATCCAGGGGTTCTGGTGGTGCGTGGCGTAAAGGACGCCAAGGGTCAGGATGAAAACCCCGCCCGGTATGGTCATGCCCAGAAAACCGGCAATCGCTCCTGAGACACCGCGCAGCCGATCACCGACAATGACAGAGATGTTCACGGCGTTCAGGCCCGGCAGGGCTTCCGCAACGGAAAGAGCGGCCATGAAGCCGTCTTCATCCAGCCATTTCTTTTTCAGCACAAGGCTGTTGTGCAGATAAGCGAAGGTTCCACCTCCAAAAGAGGTGGCGCCGATGATGAGGAAGGTGAGAAAAATATTCCACAAAGGCGCCTTGCTTGTTGCAGTTTCAGGTGGCGCAGAATGCTTTGAAGCGGGGATGTTTTCAGACGTATCCGGTGGGGGGAGGCCCGTGTCATTCATGAGACTGAACCGTTTGTCATTGATGTTTGGGTGCACACAGCTCTTCAGCGGCAGGAAGGTGCTTTCAAGGCAAAGATTTGGGGAGAGAGCAAATCGAGCTGAAGAGATGCCTGAAGGTATTCTAGGCCACGGCAAAGCCGCTTGCCAGTATTCTTCTGGCCGACCTTATCATGAGGGGCGGCGCGGAAAATATAAAACCCCGCCAGAGGCAGGGTTGTCGTTTCACCTGCCTTGGCGGCCTTTCCGCCTGCGCTCAGCCGAAGCGGCCTTCCAGATAGTTCTGGGTCAACTTGTTTTTGGGGCGGGTGAAAATATCATCAGTTGATTCGAACTCGACCATTTCTCCCAGATACATGAAGCCCGTATAATTGGAGACGCGGGCCGCCTGTTGCAGGTTGTGGGTGACAATGGCCAAAGTATAATGCTGCTTCAATTGTTCGATGGTGACTTCAATCCGCGCCGTGGTGATCGGGTCAAGGGCCGAGCATGGCTCATCCAGCAGCACGACATCGGGCTTCACGGCGATGGTGCGGGCGATGCACAGCCGCTGTTGCTGCCCGCCGGAAAGGCTGAACCCGCTGCGGTTCAGAATATCCTTCACCTCATCCCACAGGGCGGCCTGTCTCAGGGCTTCTTCCACCCTGATTTCCAGATCTGCCTGGTTGATTTCTTCATTCACGCGCACGCCAAGGGCGACATTATCGAAAATGGACATGGGCAGCGGCGTGGGTTTCTGAAATACCATGCCTACGCGGGCGCGCAACTGCATGTCATCAACATCGGGGGCGAGAATATTCTGGCCGTTCAGCAGCACCTCACCTTCCGCTCTCTGGTTGGGATAAAGCGCATAGATACGGTTGAAAATGCGCAACAAGGTGGATTTGCCGCACCCTGAAGGGCCGATAAAGGCTGTGACCTGGTTTTCATGCAGCGGGCAGGAAACATCCTGCAAGGCCAGCTTGTTGCCATAAAAGAAATCAACATGTCGGGCTTCCATCTTAATGGCGGGCGCGGATGGCCTTGAAGGGTTGTAGGCAGCCGCACCGCCAAAAGGCATATGAATCGACATGAGAAAACGCTCCGATGCTATCGGAGCGAGTCTAGCAGGCACGCACGACGGGATTTTTACACTCCATCCCCACGTTCTTTCTGCCCAAAAACGTTTGCGCCCGGATGTTCGACCGGCTCACACCCTGCGGCTGCGGGTCAGCAGCCAGAGCAGGTAGAAGCCGCCCAGAAGGCCGGTGGTGAGGCCGATCGGCATATGGATATCCAGAGGCAAACGCTGGCTCAGGGCATCCGCAGAGAGCAGCAGAACCGCGCCCATGAGCGCGCCGGATACCAGCGGAACGCCACTGGCATGGGTAAGCCTGCGGGCAAGTTGCGGGCCGGCCAGGGCAATGAAGGCCACCGGGCCGGCGGCGGCCGTGGCGATGGCAGTGAGGCCCACGGCGGCGATCACCAGTACCAGCCGCGTGCGTTCCACATGCACTCCAAGCTGGCTGGCGGCATCGTCGCCCATTTCAAGCAGATTGATATGGCGGGCATGAAAAATAGCCACAGGCACAATGAGGATGAAGCCCAGCGCCGCCGGAATGACATGAGACCATGTGCGCGTGTTCAGCGAGCCCGCCAGCCAGATCTGCGCCGACATGGCCTGATCGAGATTCCCCATCACCAGCAGTATCGTATTGATGCCGGAGAGAATGGCCCCCACGCCGATGCCCACCAGCACCAGCCGGTAACCACCTGTGCCGCGTCCGCGCAGGGAGAGCACGAACACGACAATCGCCGTAAGCAGGCCGGAGAGGACCGCTGCCAGAGCCGTTTCCAGAGGGCCGGCATTGAAGAGGATGATCTGCACGATCGCCCCTGTCGCCGCACCCGAGGTGAAGCCGATCACATCCGGCGAGCCCAGCGCATTGCGCGAGATGGACTGGAATATGGAGCCGGCCATGCCCAGAGAGGCCCCTACACAGAGCGCAGTCAGCACCCGCGGCAGGCGAATACGTTGGATCACCCTGTCCGCGACGGCATTGTCTCCGCCGCCCGTCAGGCTGGTCAGCACCTGTGCCGGGCTGAAATGCAGCGTACCGGTGCCGAGTAGAAGTGCCGCCAGAAGCAGGGCGGCGGTCACCAGAAGCAGGCAGACCAGCAGCGTGCGCAGTCTCCAGCGGAACGAAACAGGGCCCAGCCGGAAGGCCGGCCCGGAGAGAGGGCGAATGGAGGAGGGGCTCATGGTTTCGTCAATCTGAAGCGCCGCACCACAAGGATGAAGAATGGCCCACCCACCAGACAGGCAATGATGCCGGCCGCGACTTCAGAAGGCGCGGCGATCACCCGTCCCACCACATCGGCTCCCAACAGCAGAATGGCGGCGAACAGAGCGGAATAGGGCAGAATCCAGCGATAATCCGGCCCGGTGATCTGCCGCGCCAAATGGGGGGCGACCAGCCCTACAAAGCCGATAGGGCCAGCCGCAGCCGTTGCGGCGCCAGCCAGCAGCATTACGGCGAGGCAGGAGAGCGCCCATGTCAGGCGCACATCCACGCCCAATGCACGGCCCAGATCCTTGCCCATGGCCATGGCGTTCAGGCTGCCGGAAATGACAAGGGACACAGCCAGCCCCAGGGCGGCGCACAGCGCCAGTGGGCCCACCACATCCATGCCTCGGCCCTGAAGCGTGCCAGCCGCCCAGTTGCGGAAACTGTCGAACACCATCAGCGGCACGTTCAGCAGAACAATGCCAGTGATCGAGCCCAGCATGACGGAAAGCCCCGCACCCGCCAGCACCAGCCGCACCGGGTTGGTGCCGGTTTCATGCGCCTGTCCCAGCAGGAAAACCGCAATACCAGCCAGCCCTGCGCCAATGAAGCCAAACCAGACATAATGCGCCATGCTGGATATGCCGAACGCCGCGACACTGATAACAACAGCCAGAGCCGCCCCGGCATTGATACCCAGCAGGCCCGGCTCAGCCAGCGGGTTGCGCGTGACAGCCTGCATGATGGCCCCGGCCACGCCAAGGGAAAGCCCGGCCAGAATGGCCACCAGCGTGCGCGGTACCCGTAGGGTGCAAATAATCAGATGCAGATCATTTCCGGCATCATAGGCATAAAGGGCCCGCAGGGTTTCGTTCAGCGGCACGGGGCGCGAGCCGATAGCCAGGCTGCACAGCACGCCAATCACCAGCACCAGAAGGCCGGCGAGCAGGCCCATCCGCCGCCGCACCGGGTTTTTCATCGCCGGGCCTGAGCCTGCCTGTTTGCCCGGCATGCTCAGACGGCATCGTTTTATGCCCACAGATTTCATGGGGTGCGGAAGTGCCGGGCGACAGCATCAATCATCTGCCGGCCGGAATAATAATCAATGCGGAAGGAGGTTGGCCCCAGCGGATAGACCTGCCGTTTCTTGACTGCGGGAAGATTGGCCAGAACCGGGTCCGCCAGAAAGGCTTCAACATCCGCATCCGTGCCATTGAGCAGGAAGACGGTTTCACCTCCAATGGCGGTCGTCAGGTTCTCCCGCGAGATGAAATCGAAATCCGAACGGCGGGTGACCTGTGAGGACAGTTCATCGGGCAGGCCGGTAAGGGTGAACCCCAGTGCAGTCAGCAGCCGGGCATGGGGGCTCTCCGGCCGGGCGATGGAATAGCTGCCGCCGAGATTGTAGCCCACAATGGTTGCGGTTGTTTCCGGCGGGGCCAGCGTGGCGGCAACTTTGGCCGCGTAGGCGTTGAAACGGCCAATGGCGGCTTGCGCATCCTGCTCTCTGCCGGTGGCTTGGCCAAGCTGGGTCGCCAGTTCCTGCCAGCGGTGGTTGGAGTAGTTCACCACAATGGTGGGAATGCCCTGCGCCACCAGTTCATCATAATAAAGCGTGGCGTTGTCGGCTCCGGTGGCCGAAACCACCACGAGGTCTGGATCGGCCCCGATCACTGCTTCCATATCGAATGTCAGGTTTTTGTAGAGCACGGAGACATCGCGCTCATCGGCCAGCTGCGCCCATTGGGAGAAGAAGCCCTTGCCATCCGTGAGAATGGATGGAGTGGTCGCCGCACTGGAGATGACAGGAGCGTTGATGGCCAGCAAGATACCGGTGACGCTGGGCGTGGTGGAGATGACCCGCTTGGGAGGGGCTGCCAGCGTGAGTGGGCCAGCCTCATGCTGAATGGTGCGGGGCCAGCCGGTTTCGTGCGTGCGGGTGGCCTCCTGCGCTTGGGTCTGTTGCAACGCAAGCAGCAGCGCCGGCAACGAAAGGGCCATGACGGCACAGATGGGAAGGACGAAAGAGCGGGCTGAGGTCATGTCTGTCTCAAATGGAAAAGCACCGGCCCTGTCGCGCCGGCGCATGTGTTCCGGTTCATGCTGCTGTGGCTTTGAAGCCGGATGGGTCACACGTCCTCAAGCCGCTCCATGCCCTGTCCTTTCGCGCGCAGGGCGCTGTAATTGTTGAGGCGGGCGCGGTCGATATCCGAACTGCTGACACCGGCGCGCCAATAGCCGAACACGCGCACATCTTCCCGCGTCATGCCGTGCTGCTCCATGAAGAGCTTGCGGATCGTGCGGGCCATATCCCGTTCACCGGCGGCCCAGATGGTCCAGCCCTGAGGATCGGGCAGGGCCTTTGCGGCATCGCTCAGATAGGGCTTCGTTCCCGCAGCCTCACCCGCCGCACGCAGCAGCAGATGGCGTTCCACGCCGGGCACGTCCGGCAGTTCCCCGAAGGCGGCCGGGTCCGTTGTTTCAATATGGATGACACCCTGTGCCGGCTGTTGCCAGTGCTTCAGAATGGCATGGACAGCGGGAATGGCGGTTTCATCGGCAAAGATGGCGACCTTCCGCCCGGATTCATAATGCGGCAGAAAGTGTGGGCGGGGGCCAACAAGCCATGTGCGCGTGCCGGGCACGGCGGTCTTCAGCCAGCGCATGGCGGGGCTGTCATCCTCATGAATGACGAAATCAATGTCGATGCAACTGCGGGCTTCATCAAAATGGCGCACCGTATAGATGCGGGAGACGGGGCGCAGGCCCGGAGCGGCTTCCACCTCAATACGGATGGCCAGATTGGGGCGCCGCCAGGCCCCCGGCCTTGTGGGCGTGATGCGGGCGGTGACGCGTGCAACGGAAGGCACTGGCCGGGTGATCTTCTCCACCACCATCTCGATGCGCTCCATGTCGCGCATGTGATCCTCCTGCTCCAGAAGGGACTGCCTGTCTTCCACGCTCTCCGGGTGCGTTTTGCCCATCCCCATCCCCTCTTCATGCCGTCGCATCGCTTCCGCCTGCACGTCAGGCCGGATGTGTGAACGCGGCAGAAAACATCATCATGCGAATGCAAACGGTTGGCATTCTTGATATTCCACATTACGTATTGCATTCCACGATGCAACATGAATGCGATGAATGGGCTCAGGTTTGAAAGGCTCAAAACAAGGGTGATCGAGGGTGGTTGAATATAGCGCGATGATTTTTATATTGCCGATTTATATGTTGTATCCATGTCTGTATATTTGAGAATTGAAATAACTTTAATGTATTCATATCCTTTTTTTCGTTCAAATTTCCTTGTGCTTCATCCGTGTTTTGCATCTGTAATATTTCCGCATCATGTCTTTACTTTCTTCTGGTCGGACAGGAGGTTCAATGGCCTATCGCCTGCATGCTGATGACCTGACGTTGCGCTATGCGGAGTGCACCATTTCGCACAATCTTTCTGTTTCGGTGGTGGACGGCTCCTTCACCGTGATTGTGGGGCCGAATGCCTGTGGCAAGTCCACTCTGTTGCGGGCGCTCTCCCGCCTGCTGCCGCCCATGTCGGGTCGGGTGGTGCTGGATGGGCAAGATATTGGTGCATTGCCGGCCAGGGAGGTGGCGCGGCGGCTTGCCTTGTTGCCTCAAAGCTCCAGCGCGCCGGATGGCATTCGTGTGGCGGATCTTGTGGGGCGGGGGCGTTATCCGCATCAGTCCTTCCTGCGGCAATGGTCGAAAGCCGATGAGGCCGCCGTGGATGGCGCGATGCAGGCCACGCGCATCACCGCGTTGGCGGACCGGCTGGTGGATGAACTTTCCGGCGGGCAACGCCAGCGCGTGTGGATATCCATGGTGCTGGCGCAGGAAACGGACATTCTGCTGCTGGATGAGCCCACCACCTATCTCGATATTGCCCATCAGCTCGAACTGATGGACCTGCTGGCGGATCTGAACCGGCAGGGCCGCACCATCATCGCCGTGTTGCATGATCTCAACCAGGCCTGCCGCTATGCCACCCATCTCATCGCCATGCGTGACGGTGCAGTGATGGCGGAGGGCCGGCCGGAGGAGATCGTGACGGAACGGCTGATCGAGGATGTGTTTGGCGTGCCCTCCATCATCATTCCCGATCCGGTTTCCGGTACGCCCATGATGGTGCCGAAAGGCCGGTCGGTTGATGAGGGGCGGCTTCAGCCTTTTTCCTCCTGCGCGTATGACGCGCCTCTTGCAGCGGAAAACTGAGATGCATGCGAACAGGCAGCTTCATATTGGCCTGAGCCTGACGGAAACCTGGCAGGCCGGGCACCCTCTTGATGAGGAGGAGTTGCGGCGGCGCGAGGCAGACCCCATTGGCCTTTACGCCCGGCTTTCCCGGATGGCGGAGCGGGCGAAGCTGGATTTCGTGTTCAAGCCGGATACGCTCTCCATGTTCCGCCGGCCTGCGAAGGGTGGGCAGGGCTTGAGCGGAATGGATGCAACTGTTCTGATGGCCGCTCTGGCCCGCGAGACGGAGAAGATCGGGCTGGTCACGACAGCTTCCACCACCTTCAACCCACCTTATGTGGTGGCGCGGCAGGTGCAGTCTCTCCACCGGCTCAGCAAGGGCAGGGCGGGGTGGAACATTGTTACCTCCATTGAGGGGGCGGAAAATTTCAGCGATGCGCCCATGCCTGCGCCGGAAGAGCGTTATCGCAAGGCGGGGGAATTCACGCAGGTGGTGCGCGCCCTGTGGCGGAGCTTCCCGCATGCCGCTACGGATGGATCGGCGCAGCCCGCGCCCATAGATCACAAAGGTGAGTTCTTCAGCGTGAAGGGCCCCCTGAATGTGGCGGAAGATGAAGCTGGCCCCCCGCCACTGTTCCAGGCCGGGGCGTCGGATGTCGGGCGGGCCTTTGCGGCCTCTGTTGCCAATGCCACCTTCGCCGCAACGCCGGATATGGCGGCCGGCGTGGAACTGCGGACGGATCTGCGCCGACGCGCCGTGCAGTGCGGGCGCCGTGCGGATGCTGTGCGGGTGCTGCCGGGGCTCTATTTCTTTCTGGCCAGAACGCGCGAAGAGGCATGGGAGATGCACCGCCGGGCCCATGCCCATCTCTCGGTTGGCCACCGGCTGGATGCGGTGCATTCCGTTCTGGGGCTGGATATCCGCCATCTCTCCCCGAAAGACCGGGTGCGGGCCAGCATGCTGCCGGACCCGGACAGGCCCGTGCGCAGCCGGACCCATGCCGATCTTCTGCGCCGCTTCATCGAGGCTCATGAACCGACTGTGGAGATGCTGTTGCATCGGCCGGAAGTGGTGGGCTCGGCCCATTGGGTCTCTGTTGGCACGGTGGAAGATGTGATGAACGACATGATCGCCTGGCATGAGGCCGGTGCAATGGATGGTGTGATTGCCCTGCCGGGCGGCTCATTCCATTCGTTGGAAATCTTTCTGGATGAGCTGGTGCCGGCCCTTGCCGCGCGCGGCCTGTTTCGACGGGATTATGAGGGCGCGACCCTGAAATCGCATCTGGGTCTGTAACCGGGTTGGGGCGACATGAAAAAGGGCGGTCCGTGTGACCGCCCTTTTTCATGTGTTGTCAGTCGTCTCAGAAGGTACCGCGGACACCCACGCCATACATGCGCGGCTCTGTCATGCTGGCTTCGATGCCGCCGACAACGCTGCGGTTCTGCTGGATGTAAGTGGGCGTGCGCTCATCAAAGATGTTCTTCACATAGCCATAGAGCTGGAAGGCGTCGGAGAAGGCATAGTTCGCCCGCACATCGGCAATGGTGTAGGAGCTGACTTCATATTCCGGTGTATTGGCGACATTGGAGTAATAGCCGCCGACATGGCGCACCTGCCCGGAAAGGTTGAGCTTGTCCGTCACATCCCAATCCGCCCCGACCGTCAGCATGAAGGAGGGGGATTTGGGGAATTTGTTGCCATCAAAGGAGGTGTTGGCCGCGATATCCTCGATTTCCGTATTCAGCAGGCTGGCGCCGGCATTCAGTGTGACGTTATCGAGGATGAGATAGCTGAAATTGACTTCCGCACCGTAGGCATGGGCCTTCTGGGCATTGATGGTGTAGGATTGGCTCACGCCTGTCGAGATAACGACAGGAATGTTGAACTGCATGTTCTTGATGTCCATGTAGAACACATTGGCATTCACGAACAGGCGATTATCCAGCAGGTTGGCGCGCAGGAACATTTCATAGTCCCATAGGCTCTCTTCCGCGAAGGGTACCCATTCCCCGGCTGCAATATTGAGAGAGACCCCGCCGGGATTGTAACCGCGGCTCACCATGGCCCCCAGCGTCCATTCCGGCGTGATGGCATAGGCCAGCGTGACCTTGGGTAGCCATTCGGAGAAGGTTTCATCAAAATCGACCGGCGTGGGCGTGAAAACAGACGTGCCTTGGCGTTGCACATGGTCTTGCTGGAAGCGCAGGCCGCCAGTGAGAGACCATTGATCTGTCAGCCGGTAGGTCGCTTCTGTGAAAAGGCCGAGATTGTTCTTCGTATCATCAAATGTTGAGGTGCCGCGCAGATACAGCTTCTCATCGGATTGGGTGTGCGCATAGAAAAGGCCAGCCACACCACTGAAAATATCTTCTGCTGAACCGAACAGCACGCGCGCTTCATTGGATGCGTTTTGCTGGTCAATAGCAGCGCTGCCATTATTGCGCACCGGCGCTGTGCGGCGAACAGATGAATCCGAGAACTGGGTCTGGTTCAGGAAGGTCAAGCCGTTCTGGAAATCATATTTGACATCCAGAATGCCGGTATTGGTTTCCTGCCCCCAGGTGGGCATGGTCGCCGTATTGCTTTGCAGCTTGTCATAGGGCGGTGTTGCCGCCTCCTGCGAGGGGCGGTTGGTGGAATTGAAAGAATATGTCAGCTTGGCTTCAAGGTTCGGTAGCTCCGATGGCGTCCACAGCAGCTTGAAGCGTGTATTCAGTGCGCTGAAATCCAGATTTGTGTCACCATGTTCAAATGCCGGATTTACATATTTGATGAATGTATCGCGCCCTGAATAATCAATGGTCGCGCGGCCCGCCAGTTCATTGGCGACAATCGGGCCTGAAATCATGGCCGAAACGCGGTTGCTGTTATAGTTGCCGATTTCAGCCTGATAGGCCGCTTCCGGCGTGAAGCTCGGGTCTCGTGTATTGACGATGATCGCGCCGGCAATCGCATTCGCCCCCTGAGAGGTGGTTTGCGGGCCGCGGAAGACTTCAACCGTTTCGATATCCCAACTGGAAGTCGCGCCAAAGTAAAATTCATTATAGCCGAGATAATGCCCATCCAGATTGATGGTGGCCCGCGGCACTGTGCCGGCAAAAAAGGCCGTTGCGCCGGTATTGGGCCCTTGTGAATCCATGCCACGGATGACGGGTGCGCTCACCGTATCAGGGTACACCACGTTGGGCGTGCCCTGCACGACAGATGAAATGGACGTATCGCCCGTCTTGTTCTCTGTAATATCGCTGCCGGAAATGACCACCACGGAGGAGGCCGTTTCTTTCAGGTCGCGTTCGCGGTTTTCTCCCACCACGGTGATGGCGTCCAGAATAATATCTCCCGCACCGGCGGTGAGAGAGGTGGCTTCTTCAGCACGGGCCGGGGCGGCTGCAAGCGCTGCTGCGCATGTGACGCCCAGTGCGGAGAGAAGGGAAAGTGCGCTGGCGCTGCGCATCAATGGCGCGACAAGCTTGAACGACATGGAAAGCCCGATATCTGCGGAGAAAGGGTCGCTGGCTGGAATGTTGTGTAGCTTGCGAACGAATTGCATCCCACATTGCATGACGCATTCTGCATGTCAATATATATGCAAATCATTCGCAGAAGCTGTTGACGCTGTGCGGAGGCTCTGTCGTCGCCCTTGTCCGGCTGGGGTGAGGGGGTGAAAAGTCACGCAGGCATAAATGCTTGCCACTCCCTGCGGGGCGTGCCTTATGGAACTTTCATGACCACCTTCAGGGGGGTGCAGCCAATTGATCTGTGTGGCGCACTACCTTAGTTTGTCTCAAATCTGAATGTGGCGGCTTCTGCCTGCGCCGGTTTGCTGATCTGACTTCTCATGGATGTGAGATGGTGTTTTCCGGTTTTCATTCTCGTATTCCCGCCCTTTCTTACAGGTTTGATGCATGAGCCGCGCAATACTCGCGAATGGGGACAAGGAAGCAGGCAAACGTTCCCCGACCATTCAGTCGGTGTCCATTGCCGCCCGTTTTCTGGATGTGCTGGCGCAGGCCGAAGGCCCCATGGCGCTGGGCGAAATTGCCCGTCGGGGGCGCACGGGCACCTCAACTGCGCATCGCTATATGCAAAGTCTGGTGCGAGAGGGCCTCGTCTCCCAGGATGAGGTGACAGGCCATTATGATCTTGGCCCTGCGGCGCTCAATATCGGCATACGGGCCCTGCGGCGGATCGACCCTGTTGAAGTGGCAGCGCGGATGATGAAAACTCTTTCAGGCGAGATCGCAGCCGCCTGCGGGGTGGCGATCTGGACCGAGCGCGGGCCAACCATTGTACGCTGGTATCGCAATGCGGATTTTTTCATCAGCACGGTCTCTCTGGGAGATGTGCTGCCCGTGAACAACAGCGCATGCGGGCTTGTCTTCCAAGCTTATCTCTCAAAAGAAGCCATTGCAGCCGCCCGCAAAATACAGCCTGCGACATTTCGGGGGCCCGTTCCGAAGGCTGTGGATCTTGAGGCCGTGCGTCATGAGGGGGGGGCGGAGCTGAATGAGCATCTGTTCTCCATGCTCACAGGCAAGGCGGCCCCGGTTTTTGATGCACAAAATGAACTGGCCTGTGTCGTCACCACCGTTTCCTTTGTGGAGACGGCGGATGTGCGGGGGCATCGTGGGGCCCTGTTTGCGGCTGCGGAGCGCGCCACTTTCGAATCCGGCGGGGCTGCCAGATGATATGAGGGGTGAAGCCTCTCACATCAGCCGATGCGCACCATATGGTTATCAAAGCGGGGCCCGCCAGTGTGGCGCGCCGTAATACCAATATGGTCATCCTCAGCCTGAATGAGGATGAGTTCGCCATAACCACTGGCGGCGATGAATGCGCCGGGCCGTGTCGTCATCGCCAAGCCACAGCCATCCACCAGCGGCACCGCGCCTACATAACGCCCATTTGCCTGCCACACCGCCACTCGCCCGCCGCGGGGGGAGGCGCAGGCCACATAGCGGCCCGAGGCGTCATAAGCCACAGAACCAACATAGCCGCGCAAGGCGCGCCAGGCATTGTCAGGGGCATCAAAGGGGGTGGGGGTGGCGTCTTTCCCGATGTGAAAGAGCAGGGGGCGGGCCTCGCCATCTTTCAGCAAATCCTGAGCGGCCACCACGGAACCGCCTTTTCCGTCGATTGCAAGATGGCGCAGGGACAGGCTGGAGAAGTCCTGCGTGGTCTGGCCCTGCGCGCGCACTTCTCCGCTTTCGGGGTCGAGCAGGCTGAGGGTTGAGCCTGTCTCCTCCGCATCCCGCGCCTCGGGCGTATGGGGCTCAATACCGCCATTGGCCACGATCAGAACCGGGCCGGATTGCATCAGATCATGCGGGCCATCCCCGGCCGTGGGCCATTCGGCCACGATGGCGAAGCCATTGGCCACATCCCGCTGGCTTAGCACGCCACGGCCCATGGTGGGATGACCTGTAACAGTCCGGGGGCGTTCAATCTCTGTGGTGAAGAAGAAGCGGGCATCGGGAGAAAATCGCCCGTGCCCGGCAAAAACCCGGCCTTCACCGGGGGTGAAATGCATGATTTCCCCCCCGCGCTTCCTGTCAAAGACAATGGCCAGATGGCCGGGGCGGCGGCCCACTGCGACGGCCAGCGCACCATCCGGGCTGGCCTCCAGCCCATGAAAACGCACTGGCCGGGTGATGCGCGGTGTGGCACGGCCGGCCTCATCAATGGAGACGGCGGAGAAGCCTTCATCTCCGCCGGTTGCGGCCAGCCAGCCTTCACCCAAGCCGGAAAAAGCTGTGTTTTCAGGCAAAACCACAGCGCTTGAGCCGGCATGAGCCATAGCCGGCCAGCCAGCCAATGCCGCCATGGCACCAGAAAGAAAGCTGCGGCGGGAAAGGCGGGGCATAACGCAAACTCCAGTCTCTTCAAAAGGCCGATGACGAAACGCGGCTCTCAGTCCCCATCCAGGGCGTTGAAGCCAAGGGAAATGCCGAAATAGGAGGCCATGGGGCGGTAGACGGTCAGCTGGGTGGCCTTGAACGCCCGGATAGCATCATGCAGAACAGCGGCTCCATTGGCGCTTTCGGCGGCAGCGCCAATATCGGCGGGCAGCTTGTTTGCGGCGGCATCAGAGGCCTTGGCGGCGCGCTCCACCACCCATTGCGGGCGGCTGGGCATCTGCTTGGCAATGGTGCGCAGCAGATCATCCGCGCTTGTGATGATATTGGCCACCACCCGGCCGGAGCGGCCGGAGCGCCAGCTATCCGCCAGCTTCGGGCGAGCGACATCCGGCCCGCCGCCCAGCACGGGCAGCAGCTTGGTATCCGTGACGCGCTGATATGCGCCCGACAGATCCGTCAGGAGCATGCCGCCAAGTGCATTCGTATCTGGAAACATCGCCGGATCACCCTTGCCGGAAACGATGGCCCCGAAAGCGCCGCTGTTCCTGTCGCCCCAGCTGGTGCGGACATCCGTGGCCATGATCGCCAGATTGGTGGCGATGGCCACACCCAGCGCGCAGCGCTGCGGAGCATCCTTGCCGGAAACGAGGGCTTCGGTTGCATCGCCCTCATATAGCAGCCGCTCCAGCGCGGGCAGGCCCTGACCGGCGGCGCTGGTCTGCGCGAAATGTTCGGGAGACAGGCGATTGTCGGACTGGTCGGAAATCAGGTTGGCGACGGCTCGGGCAATGGCGTTGCGCCGGTCCGGGAAAAAGCTGAAACGGTCGGCCCGCAATTCCTGGCTGATGGGGCCGAAGGTGATGAACTCCACCGCATTCCACGCATCGGCCGTTTCGCCATAGGCGGTTTGCAAGGCTGGCACCCCCTCTGCGGCGGGGGTGGCGCAAAAGCGGGTCCATGCTTCTTTTTGGGCCACGGCTTTGTGTTGCAGGGTGTCATAACGCGGCAGCAGCCAGTCTGCGATGACGGGAACGGGGTCGAACGGGCGTTCCACCGCCTGCGCCGGTGCGGCGGAAAACAGGCTCATGACGCCAGCCAGAGCGGCCAGCGCCAGGCCCGGCTTCAGGCATGTCCGCGTCAGATGGGCAAGCGTGCGGAAGGCAAGGCGTGTCATCGGTCTGTATCCGAAAGCTGGAGAGGCGCGCCGTGATGGGCGTCGTTTCCTGTCATGAAGGGCGTCATGCCCATGGAAAGCGGTGCATATGGTTTCACAGGATGCGCTATGGCCAAAGAGGGAGATGCCGGAAAAGGGTGGGTAGTGTCGTGTGGCATGGGCGACATGCTCTTCTTCACAAGCTGGAAACATAGGCCAGCAGGGCGGCGCGATCCGTCGGGGGCAGAGCCTCGAATGCTTGCCGGGCTGCGGCAGCTTCGCCGCCATGCCATTGAAGGGCTTCTGCCACCGTGCGGGCGCGTCCATCATGCAGAAGGCCGGTGTGCCGGGCCAGAGCGTGAGAGAGACCGACAAGAGGAGCTGTGCGCCATTGGCTGGCGGTAATGCCGGGTTCCTCCATGGCGGTGGCAAGGCCCGGCCCCATGTCATGCAGCAGCAAATCCGAGAAGAGCCGGGCCTCTCCATCTTTCTGATCTGGCGAGAGGGGTAGGGTGGGGCGGTGACAGGTGGCGCAGCCGGTCGAGACGAACAACTCCATGCCCCGTGCCTGCATGTGCCCTTCTGCGGCAGATTGGACGGGGGGCGGGTACGGAACGGGCAGGCTGGCCACATAGGCGACAACACGGCTCAGCACACTTTCCGGGATTTCAAGATCATCATCACCTGCCATCCGTCCATGCGTGCGGGTGCCGTGGGGGGCGGCGCGGCAGTCCGGCTGTGCGGCTGTGCAATCCCCCCATGGGGCTGGAAAGACAGGGCTGGACATGCCGAGATCCAGAAAGAATGCCTCTGCGCTCTGGTGGCGCAGATCGGTATGGGCGGCCTTCCAGCCAAAACGCCCGAGTGCGACGGAGCCATCCGGCTGGATAAGCCGGCGGGCCTTGCCCTGCACCCCATCCGGCGTGCGCGCCTGCTCGGCCTCAAGGGCCAAGAGTGTCTCATCGGATATGGCGGCCATGGTCCCGCGTCCATGCAAATCCGGCGCAACCCGCAAGGAAAGGCCGCTTTCTGTGGCAAGGGGGCCATAGGCCAGTGTGCTGGCCTGAGGCTGGCGCGCTATGCGTCCATCCGGCAAGCGGATGTCCCGCGCGCCCATAATGCCCTCGGCCTTCAGCCCCGGTATGGCGTCAATCTGGAGGCGGCGGCCATAGATGGGGTCTGGCGCGCCATTGGGCTGGCCGATCATGAGCACCACACCGCGCCCTTCCAGATGACCCTGCGCATCAAAACGCGCCGCCCCACGCCCGCTGGCTGGATGGCACGAGGCGCAGGAGCGGGCGTCAAACAGTGGCCCCAGCCCGTCATCTCCCCGTGTGGAAGAGGGGGCAGGCACCCAGGCCCGTTTGAACAGGGCTTTGCCAATGGCGATATCCAGCCCGTCCATGGCCGGCTTTTGCGTGGCCGGCCGTTCCGCGGCAACGCCGGGGGCGGATGGAAAAAACGCGACGATGCAGAGCCCGGCGGCTGCAAGCTGTTGATATGGGCGGTGGAACCTTGCCGGAGCCTGCCCACTGGGTGCTGGCATCACCCCCCCTCGAAGCGGCCTGTCATCTGGCGGACCAATGGCACAGGCATGGGCCGTCGGCGACCGCTCGCATGTTTGAGGTGAAGGGCCGTGGCGAGAAAACGGGGGCGACCGGAGGGCGTATTATCCACGTTGCGCGCAGGCGCATTTTGAATTGCAAGCTCAGCTTTCGGGCGTTTCCGTGCCGGGGCGGGGGAAGCCGCCGGGCGGCGGCCGGAGGGAGAAGTGCAGGCCAGAGGGCTGTGCTGCTCCTTATCCCAGCCATGGTGGGCGCTGCCGCAAAATGGGCAGCGGCCTTTTCGTGAAGGCGGCATGAAGGCCGCGAGCCGTGTCGCGACCTCCCCGCGCCGGAGTTTCCGGCAATTCAGCATGACAAAACCATCATTCCACGGTCGCAGGGTTGTCGAGGCTGTCGGAACCTTCGACATTGATCTGAAGACCGAGAACGGACACGCCCCGCTCAATGGCGCGCGCCTGCGCCACCAGCGCATCCACGCCGGCTTGCACAAGGGCTGCACCCTTCTCGTTCTTCTCGTCCAGCATCATGTCATAGGCCATTTCGCCGGAATCGGCAGTGTCCTTGATCGTCCGCAGGGCGGCAAGGGTGGCTGTCATCTGCTGGTCGATCTCGTCGGCGATCTTCGGGTCTGCCGCGCGCACCAGATCCGCGATGGAAGGGCCCTTCACCTCGGCACCATCGGGCTTGGTGAAGCGGCCATAATAGACATCATGAATGCCTACTTCGTCATAATAATGCGAATTGTGGGTGTTGTCAGAGAAGCAATCATGCTCTTCCTCGGGGTCATGGAGGATGAGGCCCAGCTTCATGCGTTCGCCGGCAAGCTCGCCATAGGAGAGAGAGCCGATGCCAGTGAAGATGACGGCCAGGCCAGCCTTGTCATCCTTCTCCATCAGGGTCTTGCGGGCGGTGCCATCGGCGGCCCAGACATTCGCCATTTCCTTCAGGTCATCCACCAAAGTCTGGGTGGCGACTTTGAGATACTGGGCGCGCCGGTCGCAATTGCCATGGGTGCAGTTTTTCAGGTCATAATCGGTGTAGGGGCGCTGGCCGGCGCCGGGCCCGGTGCTGTTAAGATCCTGCCCCCACAGCAGAAATTCAATGACATGCCAGCCGCTGCCGACATTGGCCTCCACACCATCGGCGGAATTCAGCTTGTGCAGCAGCTCCGGCGTGATGGTGGTGACGTCGATCGTTTCCTTGCCGATGCGGATGGAGGTGGAGGCGATCACATTGGCGGTATAGAGCGGGTTTTCATCCGAGCTGTCGCCATAGGATGAGGTATCCACATAGTCGATCAGCCCTTCATCCAGCGGCCAGGCATTCACATTGCCTTCCAGCTCATCGACAATCTCATTGCCAAAACGGAAGGCTTCCGTCTGCTGGTAGAAGGCGCGAGCATCCACCCAAGCCTTGCGGGCCTTGGCCAGGCTGTCTTCGCCGGGGGCTTCGATGAATGCGTTGATGGCCTTCTGCATCTCCTGCGCCGTGCTCTGCGAGGAATCATACATCACATGGGCTAGGTCGGCATAATGGGTGATCACGTCACGGGCCTGGGGCGCGTCGGCAAATGCCGGAGATGCCATGGAAACCGCTGCTGCGATCGCGCCGGCAAAGAATTGCGCGCGCATTGATACTTCTCCCTGAGTGTCGCGGCCGGTGACTGCCTCGCTGGCAGATGCTGGCCCGTGCGCAGACTAAAGGGGAGGCTGGAGGGGTCGCAAGTATCGCGCTGCACAATGGAATGATTCCACTTCATTCAGATCTGTGTCTATCCGAGGTAAAGCCTGTGGTACTTCCCGTTATTTGGTTGATCCTTGCTTTACTCAAGGTCATGTAGGGTCGTGTATGTTCAGATCTTTTTGGACTCATTCCAAAGAAGGGCGGTTTTGGTGACAATGGTTCGCAGCAGGTGTAGGAAACACAGTGTTTGGGCTGCTGTTTCAGCGCCTTGCACAGGGTGCCTGCATGTCATGAACATGAGCTGTCCCGCCCCGTGCGGATGGCTCGGCTGTAAGCATAGAGCCCGATGAGAAGATCCGAAGGACCGGAACATGCTGGCTGCGTTGTTCATCATTTTTCGTGAGGTGCTGGAGGCGGGTATCGTCATTGGCGTGGTGCTGGCTGCTTCAGAAGGCATTCGCGGACGCGGATGGTGGATCAGCGGCGGCGTGCTGGGCGGTGTCATCGGCTCGGCTATTCTGGCGTTGTTCGCCAGCCGTATCTCCAACATGTTTGATGGGTCCGGTCAGGAAATTCTCAATGCCGCCATTCTCGCCATCGCGGTGGTGATGCTGGTCTGGACCGTGGTGTGGATGGCCAGTCATGGCCGCGAGATGGTGGTGGAGATGCAGGGCGTGGGCCGCGATGTGCAGGAAGGCCGCAAGCCCCTGACAGCGCTGGCCATTGTGGTGGGCATGGCGGTGCTGCGTGAGGGCGTGGAAATCGTCCTGTTCATGTATGGCATCATGACGACAGGGGCGGAAACGCCGGCGGATGTCGCCATGGGTGGGGCGCTGGGGCTGGCCGCCGGAGCGGCATTGTCCTTCGTGCTTTATCGCGGCCTTGTGGCGGTGCCGATGAAATATCTGTTCAAGGTCACAGGTGTGGTCATCACTCTGCTTGCGGCGGGGCTTGCGGCGCAATCCGTGGGGATTTTGCAGGATTCCGGCTTCATTCAATCCTTGCCGGACCCGGTGTGGGATTCAAGCTGGATGCTGTCGGATGAAGGGGCGCTGGGCCGTGTGCTGCGCACCATGGTGGGCTACCGTGCCCAGCCGACGGGCATGCAGGTGATTGCCTATCTGGCGACCGTGACGGTGATTGTGATGCTCTCGGCCATCGTGAATGGGCGTATCGCCAAGGCCAGAGATGGTATCAAGGCGGGCGATGCGCCGCAGATCGCAAAGGTGTGAGAAAAGGCGGGGCCGGCCCCGCCTTGGTTTTTCAGCTCGCAGGCCGGGTAGACCGCAAGGCTCAGTGATTATGCCCGTGCCCTTCGCCATAGACTGCGGCAGGGTCGAAACGGGGTTCGTCGCCGGTAAAGCCCAGCCGGGTTTCCTTTGAAGGCGCAGCCCCCAGCGGCACGGTGCGATAGAAGCAGGAGCGCCGTCCCGTGTGGCAGGCTGCCCCGGTGCCGCCCATCTCCACCTTGATGATTACCGCATCCTGATCGCAATCAATCCGCATCTCCAGCACCTTCTGGGTGTGGCCGGAGCTTTCGCCTTTCTTCCAGAGCTTGTTGCGCGACCGGCTGAAATAATGTGCCTCTCCGGTTTTCATGGTGAGGGCCAGCGCTTCGGCATTCATGTGGGCCAGCATCAGCACCTCTCCATTATGGGCATCCACCGCCACACAGGTGATGAGGCCATCCGTATTGAAGCGGGGAGACAGGCATGTGCCCTCTTCCAGCTCAGCGCCGCTTTGCGGGGCAGGGAAAAGGGTGGAGGTGTTGGTATTCTGGCTCATGGGAGGTTCCGGGGCAGGCTGGCGCTCTATGGCGTGAGCAGATGAAAGAGGCCGGATGAGGGGGCGTTTTGGCCCTTCATCCGGCTCATCATGAAACGGGGCGCAGCTTGCGCCCGTCAATGGATTCAGCGCGAGCGGATCAGCGTCATGAAACGGGCCTGCTCGGCCGGATTGTCGCGGAACACGCCGGTGAATTGGGTGGTGAGAGTCGCGACCCCCGCCTTCGCCACGCCCCGCATGGTCATGCACATATGTTCGGCCTCAATCAGCACCGCCACGCCGCGCGGGTTCAGCCCCTCTTCCAGCGTGGTGCAGATCTGGGAGGTCAGATGCTCTTGCGTTTGCAGGCGTTTGGCGAACACATCCACGATACGCGCGATCTTGGAGAGGCCGACCACGCGCTCCACCGGGAAATAGGCCACATGCGCCTTGCCGAAGAAGGGCACCATGTGGTGCTCGCAATGGGAATGGAACGGAATATCCCGCAGCAGGACAAAATCATCGAAATTGCCGATTTCGCCGAAGGTGCGCTCCATCAGCTCGCCGGTTTCATCGCGATATCCGGCGAACAATTCATCATAAGCCTTCACGACCCGGCGGGGGGTATCCAGCAGGCCCTCGCGTTCGGGGTTCTCGCCAATATAGGCCAGCAGCGTGCGCACAGCCGCTTCGGCTTCATCGCGGCTGGGCCGGGCGAAGGCCGTCGGGGCCATCGTCATCGTATCCGGCAGGGATGTCGCCGCCGGGTTTTCAAGATTCTTCGTGCTGGTCTTTTCAGATTGAGTCCTGAGCAATTTCACCACCGCGTCCATGGCGTACTCCGTCGCCAACTCCGTCCGACCGCCTCGTTTCCGAAGCGGGAGTGTCACCGGTCGTCGGCCACGCCTGCGCGGGAGTGCCCCGACATTGCTGCCGGGCCGTGCCTGCGGCCGTGCCGTCTTCCTGTTCCCTTCCACCAGGCGGGCGCATGGCACCCTCTCCGGCCAGGGCGAACCCTGGGGGAACATGTTATGATGGGGGTGAAATCAACCATTCGCAAGACTGACGCGGCGATTGCGCGCGGCCAATGAGCGAAGGGGCCTTAATCACGCCCGCTGCTGCGCTATATAGGGTGCAGAGCCGGAGCGACAACCGGCAGAGCCCATTCTGGCCTGAAATGCGCGGAATGGGCGCAGATACAAGAGAGCGTCGGCCCGGCCGGCGAGTGGGCGGATGATTAACGACATCTATAATGCGCGCATTCTGGCCCTTGCGGCGGATATTCCGCGTCTGGGTCGCCTGCCTGCGGCGCAGGCCACGGCCACGGCTCATTCCCGTCTGTGCGGTTCCACCGTCACGGTGGATCTGGTGATGGACGGGAACAAGGTGGCCGATTTCGCCCATGAGGTGCGCGCCTGCGCGCTGGGGCAGGCCTCCTCCGCGCTGATGGCGCAGCATGTGGTGGGCTCCAGCGCTGAAGAATTGCGGGCCTTGCGCGAAACCGTGCGACGCATGCTGAAGGAAGACGGGCCGCCGCCGGCTGGGAAATGGGTGGATTTCGAGGTTCTTTCGCCGGTGCGGGAGTATAAGGCCCGTCATGCCTCCACACTGCTGACCTTCGATGCGGTGGTGGATGCGATTGGTCAGATTGAAGCCGCCCGGCAGCAAAACGCCGCGCCCAAGGCGGCCAGCGCCGGTGCGTCGTGAGAGAAGTGGCGCAATGTTCCAGGCTCTCACCGGCTGAAAAGCGCGTGACGGATCGTCTGCCATGGCCGGAGGGGGAAGAGCCCCTCTCCGCAGGGCGGAAGGCTCGGCGTTTCATTCTGCATGTGCCGCGCCATATGCTGCGGGCACCTATTTTCATTTATCGCTACACGCTGTCTTCCTTCATGGGGCGGCAGTGCCGCTATCTGCCCACCTGCTCGCAATATGCCGATGAGGCGATTGCACGCCATGGTGCCTGGCCGGGCCTGTTCATGGCGACGGCGCGGATCTGCCGCTGCAATCCATGGGGCGGGCATGGTTACGATCCGGTGCCGGAATGTGTGCCGGAGGGCGGGCGCTGGTATCGTCCCTGGGCTTATGGCATCTGGCGCATGAAGAAAGAGCCGGAAGAGCCGGAAGAGCCGGCAAAGCCGGGTACAAAAGACGCTTGAGGCGTGGCCTTGCCAACCCGCAGCAACAGATGTGCGGACACCGGAGAGAATGCGATATGGCCATTGTGGTGAGCGGCAGCGCCGGGCCGGCAAGCGCGGCAGAATGGGTTGCGCGCCTGTCTGGTTCCTCGCTTTTTCTGCTGGGTGCGACGGAACAAGGGGCTGAGACGCTGGCCATGGTGCGTGTGCCGGTAGCTGCGCCCTTCAAGCCGGGCATGGGGGATGGGCAGGAGCTTTCCGGTATATGGTCTGGCACGGTGCTGCGGCCGGGGCTGGCGAAAAGTTTCCGGCTGGAGGCGCTGGAAGGTGATCTCGTCATCATGGGCACGGTTTCAGCACCCGGTGATGGTGGGGATCTGGAATTGGACCGGCTCACTCTGCCATTTGGGCAGATGGTGATGGTGAAGGCTGGCCGCCTTTCCGTCTCACGCCAGAAAGGCCAGACGCGCGGGCTTGGCCTTGCGCTTTTCGGTACGGTGGCGATGGCCCCGCCGCAGGGGCAGCATTTCAAGGTGCATTGGGAAAGCTGGTGGGATAGCCCGGATGTGGCCTATCCCGAGAAGTTCTATCTCACCAATCTGCCATCTTATGTCAGTTCGGTTTCCCTGTGTTTCGCGCGGCCGCAATTCATCTATGAGGGGCTCTCGGATAATGTGCAGGCCACCACGGGGCTGAACTTCGACGGTACCGGTCATCAGTTCCGCAATGTGCTGGATCTGCTGCGGATGAGACAGCCGCATATTCGCATCGCGCTTTCCATCCAGCAGGGCGGCAAGCAGGGCTTCGAGCCTTATGACTGGTCGGGCTGGGCGGGCATGCATTCCGGCCACCTCGCCTCCATCCGCCGTTTTGTGGATGATATGGGCATCACGGAAATCGAGGTGGATTATGAGTGCAATTCCGCCTCCATGGAGATGGACAAGCACTGCATCACCCAACCCAATGGCGATGTGTGGTGTTACACTGATGGCGAGATGGTACGGGTGATCCGGGCCTTTCGCGATCGCTTCCCTCGGCCGAAATACAAGCTGGCGCTGGATGGCTTCAATACCGGGGCCTATTTCGGCCCTTATCGCCGCCAGAAGCCATTGGGCTGGAACCATGGTTATGTGGCCGCGCTGGTGAAGGACAAGGACACGCGCGACGCTTTTGATATCATCAATGTCATGTCATTCGATGAGCAGCCGGTTTACGATCCGGTGCGTGCGCTTGAGGCTTATGTCCATGCCTTTCCACGGGCCGAGGTGTATCTGGGCCTGCGCGCCGGCCCGCCCTGGAAGGCCAGCCGCGCCATGACGCTGGATGATTGCCTGGATTATGCCAATGCCACGATCGCCCTCGGCACGCCTGGTATCTGGCTGTATGCCATGTTGTGGGATCTGAAGGAGCCGACGCCGCCCTTCAATGCCGCCCACCCCAATGGCAATATGATGGCGCGCCTCGTGGCGGAGCGTTTCGGCCTGCCGGAGGCAGACCGTCCACTGGTGGAAGGGCTTTCCAATGCGTTGCCGGAGAATGTGCGGGCAGCGCTGAAAAACCTCTGAACAGGGCATAAAGGTAACGTTCACGGCATGCTGATGCCAGAAGGGGTAACAAATTTAGGTGCGCTGCGGTAAGTTGCGATGGAAACGAAATAATATTCCGAAACCATAGGGGTTGAGAGGCGTTTTCTGAGGCTCTGGAGAGGCAAAACTGTCGGATGCGGGCGTTGACGCACGGCGCTTTCCGGCGCACATGCTTCTTCAAACTGGTTAAACCGGACAGACTGGCCGGGGCATGAATGGTGGTCGTCAGGCTGAGCGCGGCCTGTGGTTCACATATTGGCCCGGTCCTCTGGTTCGCATGATAAAGGTGGAAACGACATGACGCTTGCTGCGGTGACGACGGAACCTGGTGCGCAACAGGATGCGACGAAGGGCGTGAGCGAAATCCGCACCTTCGCCGTGGACCCCTCCCGCAAGCGCTGGACCCGCGAGGAAGCCCTCGCGCTGTATCGTGCCCCCTTTAATGATCTGCTGTTCAAGGCGCAGAGCGTCCACCGCGCCAATTTTGACCCCAATGCGGTGCAGGTCAGCCGCCTTCTGTCCATCAAGACTGGCGGTTGCGCGGAAGATTGTGGCTATTGCAGCCAGTCTGCCCGCAATGGCGCGGATCTGAAGGCGTCCAAGCTGATGGAAGTGGAGAAGGTGGTTTCCGCCGCCCGCAAGGCGCGCGAAGCCGGTGCCACGCGCTATTGCATGGGCGCCGCCTGGCGCAGCCCCAAGGAGCGTGACATGGACATGCTCCTCGACATGGTGCGCGGGGTGAAGGATCTCGGCATGGAAACCTGCATGACGCTGGGCATGCTGGATGTGGACCAGGCCATGCGCTTCAAGGAAGCCGGGCTGGATTATTACAACCACAATATTGATACGTCCGAGAAGCACTATTCCAACATCATCACCACCCGCACCTTTGCGGATCGTCTGGATACGCTCTCCAATGTGCGCGAGGCGGGCCTGAAGGTGTGTTGTGGCGGCATTGTGGGCCTCGGCGAAGGCGAGGAAGACCGGGTGGACATGCTGGTGACGCTGGCCAATCTGCCGTCTCCGCCCGACAGTGTGCCGATCAACATGCTCATCGCCATCCCTGGCACCCAGCTTGAGGATGCCGCGCCGGTGAACCCCATTGATTTCGTGCGCACCATCGCGCTGGCCCGTGTCATGATGCCGAAATCCCATGTGCGCCTGTCCGCCGGCCGCACTGAAATGAGCGATGAAATGCAGGCGCTGTGCTTCTTCGCCGGGGCCAACTCCATCTTCGGTGGTGAAGTACTGCTGACGGCGGATAACCCGGAAGAAGACCATGACGAGGCGCTGTTCAACCGCCTCGGCATCCGTCCCATGGAACAGCATGAGCTGTGAGCGGAAGGTCGCTCTGGAAAAATGGATGGAAGACTGAACCGGAAGGCCCGTTCGTGATTTCATGATGGATGAAACTGTGAAACACGACACGCTTCTGGGCCGGTTTGAAACCACACTGCGCGGGCTGGAGCGCAAGGCCCGCCTGCGCAGCCTTGCCCCGCGTGAGGGGCTGGATTTCGCCTCCAACGATTATATCGGCCTTGCCGGTTTGCCCCGAATGGCACAGGCCGTGTGCCGTGCGCTGGAGCAGGGCACGCCTGTCGGGGCGGGAGGCTCACGCCTGTTGCGCGGCAATACGCCCGAGCATGAGGCGCTGGAAGATGCCGCGGCGCAGTTCTTCCGGGCCGAGAAGGTTTTGCTGTTCGGCGGTGGTTTCATCGCCAATTATGCCGTGCTTACCACCCTGCCGCAGAAGGGCGACCTGTTGGTGATGGATGCGAAGATCCACGCCAGCGCCCATGAAGGTGCACGTGCCGGGCGCGCGCAGGTGATGGAAGCAGCCCATAATGATGTGAACGCTTTTGAAGCCTGCATCCGCGAATGGCGCGCCGCTGGTGGCACGGGCCGCATCTGGATGACGGTGGAGAGCGTCTACAGTATGGATGGCGATATTGCCCCGCTGGAGGATCTCGCCGCGCTGGCAGATCGGCACGATGCCTTTCTGTTCATTGATGAAGCCCACGCCACCGGTATTTATGGCCCGCAGGGGCGTGGGCTGGCCGCGACCTTCGAGGGGCGCGAGAATGTGCTGGTGCTGCACACCTGCGGCAAGGCGTTGGGCTCTTCTGGCGCGCTGGTGGCGGGCGCGAAGGTGCTGTGCGATTTCATGGTGAACCGCTCCCGGCCCTTTATTTTCGCCACGGCTCCTTCACCGCTGGTTGCGGTGGCGACGCAGGAAGCGCTGGCTATTTTGCAGGATGAGCCGGAGCGGCGGGAGAAGCTGGCTCGCCTTGTCGCCTTTGCCGGGCAGGAGCTGGAACGCACCGGCCTCGCCGCAAAAGGCGTGAAGGCTTCCGGCACCCAGATCCAGCCCGTGATTGTGGGCGATAATGCCCGCGCCATGGCGCTGGCTGCCGCGCTTCAGGCGCGCGGCTTTGATGTGCGGGGCGTGCGCCCGCCCACCGTACCGGAAGGCACGGCACGGTTGCGCGTTTCGCTGACCTTGAATGTAGATGAGGCCGCCGTGACGCGCCTGTTCGACGCTCTGGCGGAGGAATGGGAAAGGGGTGGGCCATAAGTCTGCCGAAGCCTTTTGGCGCATGGCTTTTCAGCCCACTTT
Organism: Haloleucobacter albus; assembly: GCF_052492075.1. Taxonomy (NCBI): domain Bacteria; kingdom Pseudomonadati; phylum Pseudomonadota; class Alphaproteobacteria; order Hyphomicrobiales; family Xanthobacteraceae; genus Haloleucobacter; species Haloleucobacter albus. The sequence goes on along the minus strand of NZ_JBQWAS010000029.1, from coordinate 175,548 downwards.
GAAAATATGCAGCACAAGACGGGTTCGGGTTTTGGTTCAGGGGCCCCTGCCGCTTCCGCCTCGCGTGGGCAGGCTCTGGTTGTGACGGGCACGGATACGGAAATCGGCAAGACCGTTTTCAGCGCCGGCCTCACCGGATTTCTGGACGCCATGTACTGGAAGCCGGTTCAGTCCGGCCTTGAGGAACAGACGGATTCTGAAACAGTGGCGCGCTTGTCCGGCCTGCCGGCATCGCGCATTCTGCCGGAGGCTTGGCGTCTGCGCACGCCGGCCTCTCCCCATCTGTCTGCCCGGCTGGATGGCGTGGCCATCACGCCCGAAACGCTGGAGCCGCCTGAGACCGCCCGCCCGCTGGTGATTGAAGGGGCAGGCGGCCTGATGGTGCCGCTGACCGATAATGTGCTGTTCATGGATGTGTTCGCCCGCTGGAGGCTGCCGCTGGTGCTGTGCGCGCGGGCCGGGCTGGGCACCATCAACCATACCCTGCTGTCGCTGGAAGCCTTGCGCGCCCGCAGCATTCCCGTTCTGGGCGTGGCGCTGATCGGCGAGGGGGATGCCGAGAATGCCCGCATGATTGCACACAAGGGCCATGTGAAGGTGCTGGGGCATCTGCCGCGTCTGGAGCATCTCGACCCATCCACCCTGCGAACAGCCTTTGAAGCCAGTTTCAGCCGGGCGGATTTTCTGGAAGGAGCGCAGTGACCATGAGCACCACACCGAAGCAACCCACGCGCCCGGCCTCGCCCATCTGGCACCCTTTTACCCAGCACGCCTTGCAGCCGGAGATGACGATGATCTCCCGCGGGGAAGGGGCCTATCTCTACACGCCGGAAGGCACGCGCATTATCGACGCCATTTCTTCTTGGTGGGTGGTAACGCATGGCCATCGCTATGCGCCCATCATCGAGGCCATCAAGGCGCAGGCGGATCAGCTCGATCAGGTGATTTTTGCAGGCTTCACCCATCCTCCTGCCGAGGCGCTGGCGGCGGACCTCGTGGCGGTGACGCCGGAGGGGCTCGACCATATCTTCTTTTCTGACAGTGGCTCCACCTGTGTGGAAGTGGCGCTGAAGATGGCGCTGGGGTATTGGCGCAATATTGGCAAGCCGCGCTCTCGTATTGTGGTGATGGAAGGCAGCTATCATGGCGATACCATCGGCACCATGTCTGTGGGGGAGCGCGGCGTGTTCAATGCAGCCTATGCGCCCTTGCTGTTTGATGTGGCGCAGGTGCCCTTCCCGGAAAAGGGGCGCGAAGCCGAAACGCTGAAGGCGTTGGAAGTCCTGTGCGCCGAGGAGCCGGCCGCCTTTATTGTAGAGCCGCTCATTCTCGGTTCTGGCGGTATGAAAATGTATGGGCCGGATGTGCTCGCCGCCATGAAGCGCATCTGCGAGGCGCATGGTGTGCTCTTCATCGCCGATGAGGTGATGACGGGCTGGGGCCGCACCGGCACGCTGTTCGCCTGCGAGCAGGCCGGGATCGTGCCGGATATTGCCTGTTATTCCAAGGGGCTGACGGGCGGCTCCATTCCGCTGGCGATTACCATGTGCCGGCGTGAGATTTTTGATGCGCATTATTCGGAAGATCGGACGCGCACCTTCTATCACTCCTCCTCCTACACCGCGAACCCGATCGCCTGTGCGGCGGGACACGCCAATCTTCAGGTCTGGCGCAATGAGCCGGTGCGGGAGCGGATCGAAAAGCTGAAAACCATGCAGGCCACCCATCTGGAGCGCTTCCGCGATGATGCGCGCTTCAGTGATGTGCGCCAGTGCGGCACCATCACGGCCATGGATCTGAAGGTGGGTGATGCCGGTTATCTGGCCGATGTGGGGCCGCGCCTGCGCGCCTTCTTTGCGGAGCGCCAGTTGCTGCTGCGCCCGCTGGGCAACACGCTGTATGTCATGCCACCCTATTGTGTGACGCATGAGGATCTGGACACCATCTATGATGCCATCGCCGCGGCGGCAGACATGATGGCCTGATAGCGTTATAGAAGCGCGATATTCTGACCCCGGTGGGCGGAGCCTTCACGGGGCCCGCCTTCCGTTTCAACAGGGCAAGAGGGTGAGGCAGCTTGCGCAACCATGCGCTTCTGCCTGCTCGGCTTGCCGGAATTTTGCCGGAGACTGCGGAAAGGCCGCAGGCCGGGCCGCTCACCACAGCCGGAGGACCGCATGAGCTATCCGCTGAACCATCCGCGCGCCAGCCGCATCGCCGGCATGGGGCGTTATGCGCCGGCCCGTCGTGTGGGCAATGAGGAGCTGGAAGCGCGTCTGGGCCTGGAGGCCGGCTGGATACAGCGGCGCACGGGCATTCATGCGCGGCGCTATGCGGCAGAAGGTGAGGCGCTGACCGATATCGCCTTTCATGCCGGCCAACAGGCGCTGGAAGCAGCCGGGATCGACAGGGCCGATGTGGGGCTGACTTTGCTGGCGACCTCCACGCCGGATCATCTGTTGCCACCTTCCGCGCCTCTTCTGGCCCATCGTCTGGGTTTGTCGCGTTCTGGAGCGGTTGATCTGGCCGGGGCCTGCGCGGGCTTTCTCTATGCGCTGACATTGGCCGACAGTTTCGTGCGGGCACAGGGCAAGCCGGTGCTGGTGGTTGCCGCCAATATCCTCAGCCGCCGCATCAACCCGAAGGATCGTTCCAGCGCCGTGCTGTTCGCCGATGCGGCTGGGGCGGCCGTTTTGGTGCCATCAGAAGAGCCGGGCGCGGGTGTGCTGGGGGCGGATCTGGTCTCTGACGGCAGTTGTTATGATCTGATCCGCATTCCGGCCGGTGGTAGCCGCACGCCTTATTATCCAGGCATTGAAGCCGAGCAGTTGCTCATGGAAATGCCGAATGGCAAGGCTGTTTTTACCAAGGCGGTGGAGATGATGACGGATTGCGCCGTGAAGGCCATGGCGCAAGCCGGTGTGGGGGCCGGGGACATCACCCGTTTCGTGCCACATCAGGCCAATATCCGCATTTTCGATCTGGTGCGAAAAGGGCTGGGGCTGGCGGAAGACACGCTGGTGTCCAGCATTGAGGAATATGGAAACTCCTCGGCCGCGACCATTCCCTTTTCTCTGGCGGGCAGCGTGGCGCACAAGCCGTTGCAGAGCGGCGAGAAGGTACTGATGACTGCCGTTGGTGCGGGGCTCACCGCCGGGGCGGTGGTGTATGGCGTGCCGTGAAACAGGTGGCGTAATGCCGCCGGAGAGGTTTTTTGAAGGCCGGGCTCATTGCCCGGCCTTTTGTGTTGGGGGCTTATGATGGAGGGGCGTCTTTCCCCGCTGAAGTTGTGGCAATGGCTTGATGCTCCGCAGCCACCTCACTTTTTTGAAGAGCTTCGCCTGTTGCAATGCGTTTTGTGCAATGCAGCTTTACGTTTTTGTCAATCCTCCTTCTGAAATGGACAAAAGGGTCAGCCTGAACCGGGGCGCATGCACCCCGCCATTTTCAACATATCCAGTATTCATGCGCTTTTGCGCGAGTTGGCACGGGCCTTGCCAATTGAGAGGCAAGACCAAGAGGCGGCCGGCCCGGCTGGCGGGTGTGGCCTTGCCCTTTCGGATGTGTTGCCAAGGGAGGAAATTCAACATGGCGATGACTGGTGTCCTGCGTCCGGGCCATGCCCAATTGCGCGTTCTGGACCTTGAAGAAAGCGTCCGCTTCTATCGTGATGTGGTGGGCCTTGTGGAAACCGGCCGCGATGCGCAGGGCCGCGCCTATTTCAAATGCTGGGATGAGCACGATCACAACAGCATTGTTCTGCGCCAGGCCGATCAGGCCGGCATGGATTTCATCGGCTTCAAGGTGCTGGACAATGCGACCCTCGACAAGCTGGAAGCGGATCTGAACGCCCATGGCCTGAAGACTGAGCGTGTGCCTGCCGGCGACCTGCTGGAAACCGGCGAGCGCGTGCGCTTCACCTTGCCGACCGGCCATGTGATGGAGCTGTATGCCGAGAAAACCCGCGTGGGCAACGGCCTGCCCAAGGTGAACCCGGCCCCCTGGGCGCCGGATGCGGACCGTGGCATTGCGCCAACCCGTTTGGACCACTGCCTGCTTTATGGTCCCAATGTGCAGGCCAACAAACCCATTCTTACGGATGTGCTGGGCTTTCATCTGGTTGAGCGCGTTCTGGGGCCTGTGGAGGCGGGCGAGCCGGAAATCGGCATGTTCTTCTCCTGCTCGCACAAGACCCACGATATTGCTTTTGTGGAGTATCCCGAGCCGGCCAAGCTGCACCATGTCTCCTTCTACATGCCAACATGGGAACGGGTGCTGCGCGCCGGTGACATTATGGGCATGAATGAGGTGCCGATTGACATTGGCCCCACGCGCCATGGTGTGACGCGAGGCGAAACCATTTATGCGTGGGACCCTTCCGGCAACCGCTTCGAGACCTTCGCCGGCGGCTATCATCCCTACCCGGATTGGGAGCCCATCACCTGGACCTTTGAAGGCTTCCCTCATGGGCTGGATTACCCGCAGGGCAAGCTGCATGAGAGCTTCCTGACCGTGGTGACCTGACGCAGACGACCGCCGCCTGCCCGTGCCGGGCCGTGGGCGGGCGGCGGTGTCTCATGTCGGCTTTCATACCTAAATGATATCGAGTCCACCCTCCATTGGTATTAGACGATATGGAGTGTGGCTCATATCTTCTATGCGACCAGAAGATGAAATGTCGCAAGAAAACAGAGGTCTTCCAGAAATGACGCAGACCAAAAGCAGCGCATCACAGGTTTCGCGCCAGATTCCGGTCCGCCAGATCGAGAATTTCATTGGTGGTGAATTTGTAACGGCCGCTGGTGGCAAGCGTTTCGACAAGCGCTCCCCGCTCGACAATAGAATTATCTCTTCCATCTCCGAAGCCGGACAGGCCGAGGTGGATGCTGCCGTAAAGGCGGCGCGCGCCGCGCTGCAAGGGGAATGGGGGCGCATACCCACCGAGAAGCGTGTGGCGATGCTGCATGCCGTGGCCGATGAAATCACCCGGCGCTTCGATGAGTTTGTCGAGGCGGAAATGGCGGATACCGGACAGCCGCGACATGTGATGGAACAGGCCTTCATTCCGCGTGGGGCCGCCAATTTCAAGATTTTCGCCGATGTCATCAAGAATGTGCCGACCGAGGCCTTCCAGATGGCGACGCCTGATGGCGAAGGGGCTCTCAACTACGCCATTCGCGTGCCCAAGGGCATTATCGGCGTGGTGTGCCCATGGAATGCCCCCTTCCTGCTGATGACATGGAAGGTGGGGCCGGCGCTGGCCTGTGGCAATGCGGTGATCGTGAAGCCTTCCGAGGAGACCCCCAATACCGCCACCCTGCTGGGTGAGGTGATGAATACGGTGGGGATTCCCAAGGGCGTCTATAATGTGGTGCATGGTTTTGGCCCGGATTCCGCCGGCGCATTCCTCACCGAGCATCCCGGTGTGGACGCCATCACCTTCACAGGGGAAACACGCACCGGCTCGGCCATCATGAAGGCGGCCTCCAATGGCCTGCGTGATGTGTCCTTTGAGATGGGCGGCAAGAATGCCGGTATCGTGTTTGCCGATTGCGACTTCGACAAGGCTGTCGACGGCATCTTCCGCTCAGGCTTCCTCAATTCCGGGCAGGTGTGTCTGGGTACCGAGCGGGTCTATGTGGAGCGCCCCATTTTCGAGCGTTTCGTGGTAGCGCTGAAGGAGAAGGTGGAGGGCGTGCGTTTCGGCCGCCCGGAAGAGCATGACACCACCTATGGCCCGCTCATCAGCCATGAACATCGCGAGAAGGTGCTCTCTTATTACAAAAAGGCTGTCGAGGAGGGCGCGACGGTTGTCACCGGCGGCGGTGTGCCGGATCTGCCGGCAGAACTGGCGGAAGGCGCATGGGTGCAGCCCACCATCTGGACCGGCCTTCCCGATGACGCCACGGTGGTGCGTGAGGAGATCTTCGGCCCCTGCTGTCACATCCGCCCCTTCGATGCGGAGGAAGAGGTGATCGCGCTGGCCAATGATACCGAATATGGCCTCTCCACCACCATCTGGACCTCGAACCTCGCCCGCGCCCACCGCATGGCGGCGCGCATTGATGTGGGCATTGCCTGGGTCAATAGCTGGTTCCTGCGCGATCTGCGCACGGCCTTTGGTGGCACCAAGCAATCCGGCATCGGGCGTGAGGGCGGGGTGCACTCGCTCGAATTCTATACCGAGCTGCGCAATATCTGCGTGAAGCTGTGAGGCGGTCGGCATGAACAGCGAGAAGATCACCCGCTATGGCGATGAGCTTTACGAAGCCTTCGCCAGCCGCACCACAGTTGAGGCCCTGCGCCTGCGCGAGCCGGACATCACGCTTGAAGATGCCTATCGCATCCAGGAGCGTTATGTGGCGCGCCGCATTCAGGCCGGTGAAACGGTGGTGGGCAAGAAGATCGGCGTTACCTCCAAGCCGGTGCAGGATGCACTTGGCGTGTTCCAGCCCGATTTCGGCATTCTGCTCTCCGGCATGGTGCACGAGGATGGCGCGACCATCGACCTGTCGACCCTGATCCAGCCCAAGGCCGAGGCGGAACTCGCCTTCGTGCTGAAGGAGGATCTGAAGGGGCCTGGCGTGACCGCCATGGATGTCATCCGGGCGACGGATTATGTGCTGCCCTGCTTTGAAATCGTGGATTCCCGCATCACCGACTGGGATATCCGCATTCAGGATACGGTGGCCGACAATGCCTCCTGCGGCGTCTATGTGCTGGGCACGCAAAAGGGCGACCCGCGCAAGCTGGATCTGACCCTCGCGGGAATGGTGGTGGAAATGAATGGTGAGCTGCACTCCACCGGCGTGGGTGCGGCTGTGCAGGGTTCTCCAGCCAATGCGGTGGCGTGGCTGGCCAATATGCTGGGGGCACTCGGCATCCCCTTCAAGGCGGGGGAAGTGATCCTCTCCGGCTCCCAGTCTTCTCTCATTTCCGTCGCGGATGGCGATGAACTGGTCTGCACCATTGGCGGGCTGGGCAGTTGCCGGATGCGCTTTACCGGAAAGGCCGCAGCATGAGCGCGAACCTCACCCTCTCCCGCGAGGATATTGTGCGCCTGACCGAACGGGTGGAAGGCGCGCAGACGCGGGCCTATGGCATTCCCAAGCTCACGGATGAGTATCCGGGCATGACCATGGCTGATGGCTATGCGGTGCAGGCGGAATTGCGCCGGCGCTTCATTGCGCAGGGCCATCGTCTGGTGGGCTGGAAGGCGGGCCTCACCTCCAGGGCCAAGATGAAGCAGATGGGCGTGGATGTGCCCTCCATCGGCTTCCTGACGGATCGCATGGCGCGGCCGGAAAACTCGGCCATCACGCTTTCGGATCTCGTGCATCCGCGGGTGGAATGCGAAGTGGCCTTCGTGATGAAGGCGGAGCTGAAGGGGCCGGGTTGCACCGCTGCGGATGTGCTGGCGGCCACCGATTATGTGCTGCCAGCGCTGGAGATCATCGACTCGCGCTTCTCCGGTTTCAAGTTCGATCTGGAGAGCGTCGTGGCCGATAATGGCTCTTCCGCCCGTTTCGTGGGGGGCGGCAGGCCGCGTTATGTGGATGAGCTGGATCTGAGCACGCTGGGCGTTGTGCTGGAGAAGAATGGCGAGATCGTCGCCATGGGCGCATCTGCGGCTGTCATGGGCCACCCGGCCGAGGCTATCGCCATGCTGGTGAATATTCTGGCCGAACAGGGCGAGACCCTCCCGGCGGGCAGTTTCGTCATGAGCGGCGGTATCACCGAGGCCATCCCCGTCAAGGCGGGTGACAGCATGGTTGCCCGTTTTCAGGAGCTGGGCAGCGTCTCCATCCGCTTCGTCCCGTGACGGGGCCATCCAGCCAGATCTCAGCCAGAATTCGGAGCACACACCATGCCCATCATTGAAATGCACATGCTGGAAGGGCGTACCACGCAACAGAAGCGCGATGTCGCCAGGGCGGTGACGCAGGCCGTGTCCACCACACTGAACTGCAAGCCGGAAACGGTGCGCATTCTGATTACCGAGCATCAGAAGGATGACGGTTTCTTCGTGGGCGGCCTCACTCAGGCCGAGCGTAACCAGCAGGCGGCAAGCCCACTGGCGGAGCCTGCCACCGCAGACGCAAGCCGCTGAAGCTCCGGGGAGGAGATGACCTGATGAAAAAGATAAAATGCGCCCTGATCGGTTCCGGTAATATCGGCACGGATCTCATCTACAAGCTGCGCCGCAGTGAACTGCTGGAGCCGGTGTGGATGGTGGGCATCGACCCGGAATCCGAGGGCCTCGCCCGTGCCCGCGAAATGGGGCTGAAAACCACAGCCGAGGGCGTTGATGGCCTGCTGCCACATGTGAAGGCAGATGGCGTCCAGATCGCCTTTGATGCCACCAGTGCTTATGTGCATGCGGAAAACAGCCGCAAGCTCAATGAACTGGGCGTCATCATGATTGACCTCACTCCGGCGGCCATCGGCCCGCTGTGCGTGCCCCCGGTGAATTTGCGGGAACATGCCGACAAGCTGGAGATGAATGTCAACATGATCTCCTGCGCCGGGCAGGCGACCATCCCTATCGTGGCCGCGGTCTCGCGGGTGCAGCCGGTGGAGTATGGGGAGATCGTGGCGAGCCTGGCCTCGAAATCCATAGGGCCCGGCACGCGCGCCAATCTGGATGAGTTCACCTACACGACCTCCAACGCCATCGAGAAAGTGGGCGGAGCGAAGCGGGGCAAGGCGCTGGCCATCATCAATCCGGCCGAGCCGCCCATGATTATGCGCAACACCATTTCCTGTATCACCGAGGATGCGCCGGATGAGGCGAAGATCACCGCCTCCATTCTGGAGATGATCGGCGAGGTGCAGAAATATGTTCCAGGTTACAGGTTGGTGAATGGCCCCATCTTTGAAGATAAGATGGTCTCGGTCTTCATGGAAGTGGCGGGCCTGGGCGATTACCTGCCCAAATATGCCGGAAATCTCGACATCATGACCGCCGCCGGCACCCGCACGGCAGAATTGTTCGCTGAGGAAATTCTCGCAGGGCGCATCAAGCTCGATACGGTGGAGGCTGCGTGATGACGTCTTCTCTCAAGGGTCGCAAGGTCATTCTGCATGATATGTGCCTGCGCGACGGCATGCATGCCAAGCGTGAGCAGATCAGCATTGACCAGATGGTGAAGCTCGCCACCGCGCTGGATGATGCCGGCATTCCCTATATTCAGGTCACTCATGGGGCCGGGCTGGGCGGTAATTCCGTTCAGCATGGCTTCGCGCTGGCGAAGAATGAGGATTATATCAGCGCCGTCGCCTCGCGCATGAAGCAAGCCAAGGTCTCGGTGCTGCTCATTCCCGGCCTCGGCACCATGAAGGAACTTCAGGCGGCCTATGATGCCGGTGCGCGCAGCGTGCATGTGGCCACCCATTGCACAGAGGCTGATACCGCACCCCAGCATATCGCTTATGCCCGCAAGCTGGGTATGGACACCACCGGCTTCCTGATGATGGCGCATCTCAATGATGCGGTGGGCATCGCCCAACAAGGTCGGCTGATGGAAAGCTATGGGGCGCAGACCGTCTATGTCACGGATTCCGCTGGCTACATGCTGCCGGAAGATGTGCGCGCCCGCGTGCGGGCCTTGCGTGAAGTGCTTCAGCCGGAAACCGAGATCGGCTTCCATGGTCATCACAATCTGGGCATGGGCATTGCTAATTCCATCGCGGCCATCGAAGCCGGGGCAACCCGTATTGATGGTTCGGTCGCGGGGCTTGGCGCGGGGGCAGGCAATACCCCGCTGGAGGTGTTCGCCGCCGTGTGCGAGCGCATGGGCATTGAAACCGGCGTGGACCTGTTCAAGCTGATGGATGTGGCCGAAGACATTGTGGTGCCGATGATGGACCACATGGTGCGGGTGGATCGTGAATCCCTCACGCTTGGTTTTGCCGGCGTCTATTCCACCTTCCTGCTGCACGCCAAGAAAGCTTCCGAACGCTTCGGTGTGCCGGCGCGCGATATTCTGGTCGAGCTGGGTCGCAAGAAGATGATTGGCGGCCAGGAAGACATGATCAAGGACACCGCCATGACCATGGCGAAGGAGCGCGGCTTGTTGAAGGATGCCGCGGCCTGAGCTGCCAAGTTCGTGCAAGGCTCGTGCAAGGCTCGTGCAAGGCCGAATAAGCCGGGTGGCGGGGCGATGTTCCGCCACCCCAATAAAGTGAAGGACAGGGAAGGGTGACGCTGTGGCGAATGCTGCGCAAAACACTGCACAAGTGGCTCAGGAAGTGGCTGTGGTTGTGGGTGCGACGGGCGCTTTCGGAAAGGTGATCGTTGCGCGCTTGCAGCGGGCGGGCCTGTGTGTGGTGGCGGTGGCCCGCACGGCAGAATCCCTGGCGGCGTTGGAGGCCGAGTGTCCCGGCCTTGTGCCCTGTCAGGCTGATATTTCCGAAGACAGTTCCATGGCCGCCATTGCGGCAATATTGCCGGGGCCGGTGCGCATGGTGGTGCATGGGCCGGGCGTTGTTGCGGCGGGGGGCATCATGTCCATTGCGCCGGGTGGCCTTGTCGATGCGGTGAATATCAAGGTGGGGGGCTTCGTGCGCCTTGTGCGGGCGGTGGATGAAAAGCTGTTGCCGCATGCCCGGCTTGTGGCCATTGGTGGCCATTACGGGCTGGAGCCGACGGCCTATGCTGCGGCTGCGGGCATTGGCAATGCCGCGCTTCTGAATGTCGTGCGTCAGTTCAGCCTGGGTTATGGCCCGCGCGATATCACGGCGCACATGATCGCCCCCGGCCCGGCGGATACGGTGCGTCTTCGCCGTGTTGCGGCAGATCGCGCAGCCATGGCCGGCATCACCATCGAAGATGTGCTGGATGAGTTGAGGGCGGAATCCTCCCTCGGCGCTTTTACCACGCCCGAACAGGTCGCCTGGGCCGTGACCACCCTTCTGGCCCCCGAGGCTGACGCCATGACGGGTTCAACCCTGATGCTGGATGCCGGCCGTCGCCGTGGCCTGCCTTGAGATAACAATGTTGACCGGCAGGTTCACCTGCCGGTTATGATGCGCACGCCGCAGAATCCACGCAGATGGAACATGCGGCAGGGAAAGGAAAGGGGCGACCGGGCCAAAGATCCGGCGCCCTGTTTCGGGAGAAACGCCATGCCTGTTGTGACCTTTCATCTGGTCGAGGGGGCAAGTGCGCCAGAGCAGGAAGAAAACCTGTTGCGGCGTGCCACGCAGCTCTATTGCGACGTGCTCTCGGCTCCGCCAGAGCGTGTGCGTGCCTTCATCTCCACCTATGCGCCCGCGCGTGTCGCGGTGGCGGGTGAGTTGGTGAGCCGTAGCGGACAGGCCGCTCCTTTCTTCGAATTTTTTGTTCTGGCAGGCCGCCCCGCTGAACAGCGCCGGGCCCTGCTGGAAGGCTTTACGCGCCTGCTGGTGGAAGAGCTGGGCGTGGCGCGCATGCAGGTACGTGGCCTGTGCCGGCAGATCAGCCCGGAAGACTGGGGGATTGGCGGCACGCCCGCCAGCGTGCAGCGGGCCGGGGAAATTCGTGCCCGTACGGAACAAACGGAACAAGCCATCCAGAAGCCCGGAAAAGCGGCCTGAAGAGCCTGCCGGCACAGGATGGGAGCGGCCAGGAGGAACGCCACATGAAACACGAAATCATTATCGCCGATACGGGTGAGAGCTATCTGTGTGACGAGACGGAAAGCGTACTGGTGGGCATGGCCCGTCTGGGCCGCAAGGGTATTCCGCTGGGCTGTCGTGGTGGAGGCTGCGGCGTGTGCAAGGTGGCCGTGGTGGAGGGCCAGTATCAGGCCGGCATCATGAGCCGGGCCCATATTTCGGAAGAAGAGCAAAAGGCAGGGTGCGCGCTGGCCTGCCGCATTCGCCCGGAAAGCAGTCTGAAAGTTAAGGTTGTGGGAAAGTTGCAGAAGTCGGCATGTCGCCCACGCCAGCCGGCCTGAGCCAGAGGCCTTGAGGGCTGTGCCTTGAAATTCCAGTCTGCGCAGGAATACCCGCTTCCTGTGCGGAGCATGTTCGGACGAGAAGACCTCCTTCGTCCGAACATGCAGAAGGGGCGCGTTTCTCCCGGCGCGCCTCCCTGCCTTGCGCACCATATCTGCTGGTTGCGCACCCGCCATGTGCTTCAGAGCCCCTGAAACCTGAACATATCTTGCTGCGGAAATTGCTTTCTGGGCAAGTCGTCTTCTGGGCGAGGCGGGAAGGCCGGCAGGTTGCTCTATGGCTTCCAGAGCCGGATGAAACACGGCCGCTATGGGCGGGAGCGCGTTGACGGCCCTTCGGCCTCAAGCTCGGCGCGGGTGCGGAAGCGCCGGACCTCCTGAAGAAACGCGGCAAGAATGGGCGAGCGATTGTCTGAGCGATAGATGCAGCTCAAATCCACGCGCGAAGGTTCTGGAATGCCGGTGACCGGCAAATAAACGACCCCCGGCAAGGTGAGGTTGCAGGCGGAATCCGGCACCAGAGTGACCCCGAAACCGCTGGCCACCAGCGCGACACCTGTGACGGCATCGCCCACTTCCTGAGAGATTTGCGGCACGAAACCTGCGCTCTGGCACAGGCTTACCACCGTATCCAGAAAGCTGGGGCGCGCGCCGGTGGGGAACAGCACCAAAGGCTGATCCGCCAGCTTTGAGAAGGGCACCTCGTCCAGCGCCGCCAGTGGATTGGCCGTGTTGACCGCCAGCCGCAGGGCTTCTGTCGTCACCAGTTCTTCGGTGATATCCGCAATGGGGGTGAGAAGGCGGTTGAAGCCAACCGTGATGCGTCGTTGGCGCAGGGCCTCCACCTGCTCATGCTTGTTCATGGTGTGAAGTACAATCTTCACATCCGGGAAGCGTTCCTTGTAAGCCAGCAGCAGCTTGGGGATGACATCCAGAATGGCGGAGCCGAATATCGCGATATCCAGCCGCCCGAGTTTGCCTTGTCCGGCGCGCTGGGTGCGTTCTGTCGCCTGCTCCAGAATGGAGCGGATATTGCGGGCCTCTTCCAGAAACAAGGCGCCGGCTTCTGTCATTTCCATGCCGCGCGGGGTGCGGATGAAGAGGGTGACGCCCAGCTCGGCTTCCAGTTGCTGGATCTGCCGGGTGAGAGGAGGCTGGGAGATGTGCAGCCGTGTTGCCGCCCGGCCAATATTGCCTTCCTCGGCGACAGCGATGAAATAGCGCAGATGTCGAAGGTCCATAGTGGCGTAGCTTTTGTTGCAGGCTATTATCCATACCTTATAGGTATTGGCCTGGCCCTTCAATGATATTGGAAGCCGGCTGGCGCCCCCGGTAACCTTTTCGCAAAAGCAGAGCACCGGATAAAAAGCGCAGAACAAGAGTGCGCACGGGCGGAAGCGGGACAAACCCGCTCATATGACCCGGACCGGGAGGAGGAAATGGCATGGCGAAGACGAAGCTCATCGAGCAATTCGATCTGCGCTCACGTTTGCGGTTCGACTTCGATAATGCGTGCATCTGGCTGGATGAAAGCCGGATGTTGCTGCTGCATGCCAAGGCCTTCGGCGCGCTGCGGCGCGAATTGTTTGAAACGCTGGGGCGCAGACGGGCGCAAGGGCTGCTGTTGCGCATGGGCTTTGCTGCCGGCCAGCAGGATGCGGACCTGGCACGCAAGCTCAGTGGCAGTGGCGAGCCTTATGATGTGTTCAGCCTGGGCCCGGAGCTGCATGCGGTGGAAGGGCTGGTGAAGGCCTTTATTCGCAAGGCCGATATTGATTGGGAGAAGGGCACCTTCAACGGTGAGGTGGAATGGAGCCACTCCTGGGAGGCGGAAAGCCATTTGCAGCTTTTCGGGCTGGGGGATGAACCCGCCTGCTGGACCATTGTGGGCTATGCGTCGGGCTATACCAGCCAGTTCTTCAAGCGCCTCATTCTGTTCCGGGAGGAACAGTGCATGTGCTGCGGACATGACAAATGCGTCATTGTCGGCAAGCCGGCCGAAGAATGGGACGATGCCGAATATCTCGCATATTTCGAGCCCGAAAACATTGAGGGGCAGTTGCGTGAGATGGAAGAGGAACTGACCCAGCTGCGCGGTCGCCTGAATGAGCAGCAGGGCGAAGGGCGGCTTGTGGGGCAGTCTGCGGCCTTCCGCGCGGCTTTCAATCTGTTGAGCAAGGCAGCGAACAGCCCCATCAGTGTGTTGTTGCTGGGCGAAACCGGAGCCGGCAAGGAGGTGTTCGCCCATTGGCTGCATGACCATAGCAATCGGGCCCACAAACCCTTTGTGGCGGTGAACTGTGCCGCTTTGCCGAATGATCTGGTGGAGGCAGAGCTGTTTGGCGTGCAGAAGGGCGCTTATACCGGCGCCCAAACCTCACGCCCCGGTCGGTTTGAGCGGGCGGATGGTGGCACGCTGTTTCTGGATGAAGTGGGGGATCTGCCGCCCTCCGCACAGGTGAAGCTGCTGCGCGCCTTGCAGACCGGCGAGGTCGAGCGTCTTGGTGGCAGTGAAACCCGAAAGGTGGATGTGCGGGTGGTTGCCGCCACCAATGTGGATTTGCACAAGGCCATGGAAGACGGGCGCTTCCGGGTGGACCTTTATTATCGCCTGGCGACTTACCCGGTGACCATACCGCCCCTGCGTGCGCGCAAGGATGATATTCCGCTGCTGGTCTCGGCGCTGATCGACAAGATAGCGCCCGGCTACCACAAAAGTGTCCGTGGTGTGAGCGACAGGGCCATGCAGGCGCTGATGGCGCATGATTGGCCGGGCAATGTACGCGAGCTGCACAATCTTCTGGAGCGGGGCATATTGCTGGCCCCAGCCGGGGGAGAGATTGAGCTGGAGCACCTCTTCGCCGGGCCATCACCGGCCCCCATGCCGGGCGCAGGCGCGCGGGTGGAGCGTTGCGGTGGGCTAGGCAAGCTGGAAGAGGGCCGGCAGGACCAGATCTATGATGCCCTGCTGACAGATGATTTCGACCTGCAAGCCCATGAGCAACGTCTGTTGAAGCGGGCCGTGGCACGGGCAGGGGGGAATCTGACTCAGGCCGCAGGTTTGCTGGGCATCACCCGTCGCCAGCTCGCCTATCGGCTGAAGCAGGAAGATGGTGCGGAAAGTGCTGTGTCATCTTAGCAACATGGAGCGGGCAAAGTATCGGTTGCGTCTCCCTCGGCTGCGGGTTCGCATGAGTGGAAATGGTGATATCTGGCAGTTCCATTATCTGCGCGAGTATGAATATTATTTCATATAATCAAAGGCTTGTTCGTTTGTTTTGCTGAATGGCCACACATCTGCGCCAGCTCGGCATATGTCGCGCCGGGCTTTCTCGGAGCTGCGTTGAGGTATCTAGGTATTCCATACCTGAAGGGTATGAATGCAGCTCTGATCGAGTATTAGACCGCATGATGGAGCTTTCCTAACGTCCCGGACAGTGAGCGGCATGGAACCGGCAGACAAGCCGGAAAGGCCGGGGCGGCGTATTGGGCGCCCGCCCAGCGAACCAGAGATGGGGGAGGCAATGAAAGCACTTGCGAAGGCAGCGGCGGTGACCGCAGCGCTGGGTCTGTCGGTTTCTGTAGCGGAGGCCGGGTCCAAATTGATGCCCGGTATTTCCACCGGCATCCATCTGGGTTTTCCGCTGCCGGAAGGTGCCTATCTGATTTCCATTCCCACTTATGGTTCCCGCGATTCAAACCCGCGGGTGGATTCCTTCGCTGCCGCGCCGGCCTGGCTGATCTGGTCCACGCCATGGGAAATTGCGGGCGGGCGGCTCCTTTTCGATACGGTGATGCCCTTCGCCAATGTCAATATTGATAATGGACCAACCCTGACGGGGTTCGCCAATCCCATTCTCGATATGCAGATCAAGTGGGATCTGGGAAACAATTTTTATGGGGGCTTTCAGGCCGGCGTCTATCTGCCTATTCAATCCGATGTTGGCGATGATTGGGCCTCGTTCCAGGGCATTGCCGCACTCAGCTATCTTACGGCCGAATGGCAGTTCAGCACCACTCTGGTCTATGGTACCGGGCGCAGTGGGGTGGAGGGCGGACCGGCCTGGTTCAATGCCGATTTCACCGCCATTCGCAAATTCGGCAAGTTTGAGCTGGGCGCAGTGGCCTTCGCCTCAACAGATCTGTCCAGCCCCTATGCAGGCTATCAGAAGCAGAGCCAGTTCGCGGCCGGTGGTCTGATTGGCTATGATTTTGGGGCTTTCAGCCTGCAACTCAAGCTGACGACAGATTTGTATGAAGATAATTATGGCGGCCGGGATACGCGCGCCTGGGCCAATATCGTGGTGCCCTTCTGGTCTCCCAAACCTTCGCCCGCACAGCAGCAACTGGCGCTGGAATGAGGCGCTTCAGGCAAGCCCCCGCCCAAGCGGGGGCTTTGCCCATGTCAGCGTTTCTGATAGCGGCTGATGGCGAGAGCAGAGGCATCAATGTCAGGTGTC
The DNA here is from genome assembly GCF_052492075.1 of Haloleucobacter albus. Taxonomy (NCBI): domain Bacteria; kingdom Pseudomonadati; phylum Pseudomonadota; class Alphaproteobacteria; order Hyphomicrobiales; family Xanthobacteraceae; genus Haloleucobacter; species Haloleucobacter albus. The sequence continues at coordinate 159,149 of NZ_JBQWAS010000029.1, read as the reverse complement.
TTGCCGCTGACAATATCGGCCAGCACACGGCCAGAGCCACAAGCCATGGTCCAGCCCAGCGTGCCATGCCCCGTATTGGTGAAGAGGTTGGCATAGGGCGTAGGGCCGATAATGGGTGGGCCATCGGGTGTCATGGGGCGCAGGCCGGTCCAGAAGGTTGCCTTGTCGATATCGCCCCCACCGGGAAACAGATCACAGACAGAATGCGCCAGCGTGGCCCGCCGGGCCTCGTGCAATGTCAGATCAAAGCCGGCGACTTCCGCCGTGCCCCCTACGCGAATGCGCGAACCCAGCCGGGTGATGGCGATCTTGTAGGTTTCATCCATCACGGTGGATTGGGGGGCGGCATCCGGGTTGGTGATGGGCAGGGTGAGGGAGTAGCCTTTCACCGGAAAGATCGGCAGATCCATGCCCAGCAGTTGCAGCAGGGCCGGGCTGTAGCTGCCTAGGCAGACCACATAGGCATCCGCCTTCACCACTTCACCGCTGGCCAGCGCTGCTCCGGTGATGCGCCCATCTTCATGGCTGAGATGCTGCACGGTTTCACCAAAGCGATAGGTGGCACCCATGGCGATGGTGATGGCAGAGAGCCGCTGGGTGAAGAGATGAGCATCTCCGGTTTCATCTTCCGGCAGGAACAGGCCTCCGACAATCTTCTCCCGCACCTCTTTCAGCGCCGGCTCGCGTGCGATGCAGCCAGCCTGATCGAGCACTTCATAAGCGACCTGATGGGCTTTGAGCACTTCCGTATCATCACCCACATGGTCAAGCTGCTTCTGGGTACGGAAGAGCTGGAGCGTGCCCCGGCTGCGGCCATCATATTCGATACTGGTCTGGGTCCGCACCTCGGCCAGCATGTCGCGGCTATATTCAGCCAGCGCCACCATGCGTGCCTTGTTGCGGCGGTAGGCGCCATGCGTGCAGTTTGCCAGCATCTGCGCCATCCAGACATACATGCGTGTATCGAGGCCGGGGCGCACGACAAGGGGGCTGTGATGCATCAGCAGCCAGCGCATGGCTTTCAGGGGAATGCCCGGCGCGGCCCATGGGGACGAATAGCCGTAGGAAAGCTGCCCGGCATTGGCAAAGGATGTTTCCATGCCGGAGGCAGGTTGCCTGTCCAGCACGGTGACCTCATGGCCTGCCCGGAGGAGAAAATAGGCGCTGGCGACACCAACCACGCCACTGCCAAGAACAAGAACCCGCATGATGTGACCGCTGCCTCATCTTTGAGGGAATTGTCACAGCTTAGCTGATTTTCTGTCGATGAACATGGGGTATGAAAAAGCGTGACAGCAAAGCTGCCACGCTTTCAGATCATGGCATCAGAGGATGAAGGCCGGCTCACACCGTGCCGATATGCTCCGGTGCTTCAATGACCAGCTGAGAGGCGGGGGACTGAACCAGAAGCTGATAACGCTCAAACTGGGTCAGCACATCGGCAATCAGCTGCTCTTTGGTCATGCCCATCACATCATAGCCACGGGCGCCGTTGGAGAAGAAGGTGCGTGCTTCATAACGATGCTCGGTATTGGCAGCCTTGCCGGCCGAGAAAGCGGGCAGGCGCTGGGAAACCGGCATGACGCCATAGATGAAGTCACGCACGCCATCCGCAGGAGCTGTCAGCGTCACAACGCCATCTTCGTCCGCCACGGTCGCTTCGCGGCCAGCCTTTTCCAGTTCGCTGGCGACCTGTTGCAGAGCGCCGCGCACATCACGCTGGATGAACTTCTCCACCTCCTTCTCCGTAGGTGCATGGAGAATGAGGGCCAGACGACGCTGCCAGGTGAGGCCGCTGGCCGGCTGGGCCGCAGGCGTGGCCGCTGTGCTGGAAATCGCCACATGGGCTTCTCTTTGCGACAGGTCGGATTTCATGCCGGCAAACAGGGCCCAGAGCAGCGCCAGCATCACACAGGTGAAGGGCAGGGCGCTGGCGATGGTTGCGGCTTGCAGGGCACCCAGGCCGCCCGCCAGAAGCAGGCCCGCAGCCACCACACCAGCCAGCACACACCAGAACAGGCGCTGGATTGTGGAGGTCTGGGTTTCACCACCCGCAGCGATAGCATCCATCACGAGGGCGCCGGAATCCGCGCTGGTGACAAAGAAGACCGCGATCAGCGCGACAGCCAGAGAGCTGGTGACGAAGGGGAAGGGCAGATATTCGAAGAACTGGAACAGCCCCACCGAGACATCCTGCGCCACATCTGCGGCCAGCTGGCCATTGGCGACGGTGGTATCAATGAAAATGGCCGTATTGCCGAAAACCGTCATCCAGAAAAAGGTGAAGCCGGCAGGGATGAACAGTACGGCGACAATGAATTCACGCACCGTACGGCCCCGCGAAATGCGTGCAATGAACATGCCCACAAACGGCGACCAGGAAATCCACCATGCCCAGTAGAACAATGTCCAGCCATCAATCCACGGCGTGGGTTCATAAGCATAGATATTGAAGGTTCGTGCCAGAAGATTATCCAGATACAGGCCGATATTCTGCACGAAATCGCGCAGCAAATCCCCAGTCGGGCCCACAACGAGCACGAACAGCATCAGGAGGATCGCCAGCAGGAGATTGGTCTCGGAGAGAATCCGCACGCCTTTATCCAGCCCGGTGATGACCGAGATGGTGGCGCAGCCAATGACAGCGGCGATCAGAATGATCTGGACTTCCACATTCACCGGGATGCCGACGAGATAGGCAAGGCCCGCATTGATCTGTGTGACGCCAAGGCCCAGCGAGGTCGCCAGCCCAAACATGGTGCCCACAATCGCGAAGATGTCCACCGCATGGCCGATGGGACCATTGATGCGGTCCTTCAGCAGGGGGTAGAGGCCGGAGCGGATGGTCAGCGGCAGATTGTAGCGATAGCCGAAATAGGCCAGCGCCAGACCCACCACGCCATAGACGGCCCAGGCATGGATGCCCCAGTGGAAGAAAGTGACGGACATTGCCTCACGCACCGCCGCAATGGAGCGGGATTCCGCAACAGGTGGCTTCATGAAGTGAGTAATAGGCTCACCCCCGCATAGAACATCAGGCCAATGCCCATGCCTGCGGCGAAGAGCATCGCAACCCATGATGTGAAGCGGAAGTCCGGCGTTGCATCATCCGGGCCAAGCTTGAGCCGTCCATAACGACCCGTTGACAAAATCAGGATACCGAACAGGAAGATACCAACGGATAGAATATAAAACCATCCGAATGCTGAAATTATACTGTTCTGAATCGAAGAGAATATATCTTCTGCGGAATCGGGAAATATAATTCCAATAGCGACAAATATTGCTATTATAATAACCGACCCGAAGAAGACGGGTGGGTTAATGGTTAGTTTGCCGCTCATGCAACCCCATCTGTCTCATGTGTGACTTAATTCGGGGGAATGAAGCACATTTTCTCCATAATTTCCACCCTTTAGCTCGAAATACGAAAAAGTGGGTGCGATGCGGCATGGATATTCTGTCAGCTTCCGCCGCAGCTCTGCATCTCCATCTGACTGGAATGGCACTGGAAATTTGGCTCGTGGCCGGGCTGCGCCAAGTTCGTGGTCAGGCTCGTGGCCGGACGCATGACGGATATGTGCGGCGCATCATTTCAGGAGGGGTAAGGGGGTGCGCAGAGCCGGATGTGCGGGCGCGCCGGCCCCTGATTCCTGCGGGGCAAGGACAGCCAAGGGCGCGGCGCGTGCGCGATCTGGCCTGCTCTGCAATGTGCTGATGATGAAGGGCGAAAGCTCAGAAATGCTTGTCTGTCCAGCGGCAGAGATCTTCGATCACGCAGCGGGCGCATTCGGGCTGGCGGGCCTTGCAGATATAGCGCCCGTGCAGAATGAGCCAGTGATGGGCGTGCAGCTTGAAGCGATCCGGTATGCGCTTTTCCAGTGCCAGCTCCACAGCCAGAGGCGTGGAGCCGGGGGCGAGGCCCGTGCGGTTGGCCACGCGGAACAGGTGGGTATCGACTGCAATGGTGGGCAGGCCGAAGGCGATGTTCAGCACCACATTTGCGGTTTTGCGGCCGACGCCGGGCAGGGCTTCCAGCGCATCGCGGTCTTGCGGCACCGCACCATCATGGCGCTCCAGCAGCAGGCGTGAAAGCGCCACGACATTCTTGGCCTTGTTGCGATACAGGCCAAGGGTGCGAATGTGCCGGGCCACGCCCTCTTCTCCCAGCGCGACCATGGATGCCGGGGTGGGGGCCTCTGCAAACAGGCCGCGCGTGGCCTTGTTCACGCCCACATCCGTCGCTTGCGCGGAGAGTACAACAGCAACCAGAAGTGTGTAGGGATCGTGATATTCCAACTCGCCCTTCGGCTCCGGGTTTTGTGCCTCGAACCGGGAAAAGGCTTCGGAGATTTCCGCATCGCTCCATACTCCGGCCCCTTTGGTGCGTTTGCGGGCCAGCGTCTTGCCATGGGCGGCAGCTGCGGCATTGGCCACGGCCTTGTTGCGGCGTGGCGCGCTTTCGCCGGCGGTCGGTTCCGATGGTGTCGGAGTGGCGGACCTGGATAGAGGTTTTTTGGAAGAGACAGCTTTTCCGGTGATGCTGCTCTTTTTGGCCGTGGGTGTTGCAGGGCTCTGGCGCGGCGCAGCCTGCGTGGAGGCGGCTTCCGGCTCGGCAGAAGGTGTGCGGGGCAGGCTGGAAGGGTTTGAAATCTTGCGCGGCATGGCTGCCCTATATCGTGCAGGCGGGCCGGAGGCCAGTGCAATGGCAAGCCGGAGCGCTTATTCCGGGAAGCAGGGCGGGGAGGTCAGGTGAGGCACGGCTGTTTCAGCATTCCGCTGCCTTGCCGCAGAAGGTCTGGTGCAGGGCATTGACGATGTCCAGAACTTCCGGGCGGGCAATATGGTAGAAAACATTGGTGCCCTCGCGACGCGCTGTCACCAGCCCGTCTGCCCGCAACCGCATGAGTTGCTGCGACATCGGCACCTGCTCAATGCCCAGCTCCTCACGTAGCTGGGCCACTGATTTTTCCTCCGAGCCAAGGGCGCAAAGCACCAGCAGCCGCTGAGGGTGTGAAAGGCTGCGCATCAGTTCGGCCGCGCGCTCGGAGGCCGGGATCATTTCTGATACATTCATAATATTGAATTTATGATATCTGAATGTTATATGCAACCCATGATGTTTTCCCGGCGCATGGGCCTGAAGGGGGCTGACCCTTCAGATGCGCCATCATGGATATGGAGCGGGTTATAATGTCTGTTGATCGTGCCGTCATGCTGTTCGCCGGGTTCATGGTGCTTGTGTCACTCGCCCTTGGCGTTTTTGTGTCTCCCTACTGGTTCTGGCTCACGGCCTTTGTGGGTGTGAACCTTATGCAGGCCTCCATCACGGGGTTTTGCCCGGCGGCGATCTTCTTCAAGAAGATGGGCCTCAAGCCCGGCGTCGCCTTTTCCTGATGGTGTCTGGCCCGGCATGCCGGGCCCGTTGCCTGCGAAACCTGGTGGCCGCAAGGCTTCCTGATTACCGCGAGAATTCCATGCCCCGTCTTGTTCATCCGCTTCGCGCGGTTTTGCTTCGTGCCTGTGCCATCGGGACATTGAGCATCGGCACGGCCACATTCGCTCTGGCGAGTTTTTCTCTTTCGGCGGCGCAGGCCGGCGATTTCGTTGTCCAGGCTCGGGAAATGCCGGAAACCAAGGCCGTGTTTGGCGAGGTGGAAAGCCGCACCATCGTGCCTGCCCGTGCCCGTATTGGCGGTACGGTGCGCGAGGTGAAGGTTTCCGAAGGCAGTGTGGTGAAGGAGGGGGATGAAATCGCCCTCGTGGTGGATGACAAGCTCGCCCTTTCCATGAACGCGGCCAATGCACGGGTTCTGGAAGCCAAATCCCAGCTTGAGAATGCGAAGACAGAGCTGGAGCGCGCTCGCACCCTCCTGACCCGTGGCGTGGCCAGTCAGAGCCGGGTGGATACCGCCAAGACCCAGTTTGATGTCGCCTCCAATCAGGTGGTTGCGGCGGAGGCCAATAAATCGGTGATCGAGCAGCAGGTGCGGGAAGGCGCTGTGCTGGCCCCGGCAGATGGGCGCGTGCTGACAGTGCCGGTGACGCCGGGTTCCGTGGTGCTGGCGGGTGATGTGATCGCGCGTATTGCCTCAGGCCAGTATTATCTGCGTCTCTCCCTGCCGGAACGCCACGCCGCCAATATTCATGAAGGTGGCACGGTGCGCATTGGCGGGCGTGGCATTTCCACCCAGACGGCCGGGAATGAGCAAAGCGCGCGTGAAGGGCGCATCGTCAAGGTCTATCCCGAAATCACCGGCGGCCGCGTGATGGCTGATGTCGATGTCGCGGATCTGGGCGATTATTTCGTGAATGAACGCACGCTGGTGTGGATCGAGATTGGCAAGCGCAAGGTGCTGTCCGTGCCGCCAGCCGCCATCTCCACCCGACATGGCGTGGATTATGTGCGGCTGGATACGGCGCATGGCCCCATGGATGTGGCCGTGGTGCTGGGCGAGCATTTCAATGAAGGCGGCCAGCCGCGCATTGAGGTCCTCACCGGGCTGGCCGATGGCGACCGCGTGGTGATGCCGTGAAGGATGCGGACATGAACAGCCCAGATACCCCTTCCGGCTCTCATAATACGGAGCCGGCACAGATTGAGACGCATGTGAAGCTTGGCATTGCCGGCACGCTCACGCGCGCTTTCATCAGATCCCCGCTCACACCGCTGCTGCTGATCGCCTCCTTCGCCTTCGGCCTGATCGCGCTCATCACCCTTCCGCGGGAGGAGGAGCCGCAAATTTCCGTGCCGATGGTGGATATTCACATCGAGGCCAATGGTCTGAAAGCGGAAGATGCCGCCAAGCTCGTGACCGAGCCGATGGAAACCATCGTCAAGAGTATTGATGGTGTGGAGCATGTCTATTCCAACACCAATGATGATGGTGTGATGCTGACAGCCCGTTTCCTTGTGGGGACGGACCCGGACGACGCCATTCTGCGCGTGCATGAGAAAATCCGCGCCAATTATGACCGCATGCCGGTGGGCATTCCCGAGCCGCTGATCGTGGGGCGCTCAATTGATGACGTGGCTATTCTCGTCGTCACTCTCACGCCAGGCGAGCAGGCCGCCAGCCGCTGGACGGCGAACGGCCTTACCCGCATTGCCCGTGAGCTCCAGGTGGAAATCGCGAAGCTGCCGGATATTGGCTACACTTACATTGTCGGGGATCAGCCAGAGCAGATCCGTGTGGAGCCGGACCCGGAGAAGCTCTCTCTCTATGGCATCACGCTGGCGCAGCTCGCCGGCAAGATAGAGGGGGCGAACCGCTCCTTCCAGGCCGGCTATGTGCGCGAAGCGGGGCGCCAGAACACGCTGGTGGCGGGCCAGACCCTGCAAACCCCGTCGCAGATCGACAATCTCCTGCTCACGGCCCGTGATGGCCGGCCTGTCTATGTGCGCGATGTGGCGCGGGTGACGCTGGCCAGTGAGCCGAACGAGACCCGCGTTTATGATGTGCGCCGCTCAGCTTCCGGTGAGGAACTGGTGCGTGTGCCGGCGGTTTCCCTGGCTATTGCCAAGCGGCCCGGCACCAATGCCGTGCTCATTACCGAAGAGGTGCTGAAGCGGCTGGATGAGCTGCGCGGCCATATGGTGCCGGCGGATGTGCAGATGTCCATCACGCGGGATTATGGTGAAAGCGCCAATGAGAAGGCTAATGAGCTGCTCTTGCATCTCGGCCTCGCCACGGTGTCCATCGTGGTGCTGGTGGGCTTCGCCATTGGCTGGCGCGAGGCGGCAGTAGTGGCTGTGGTTATTCCCACCACCATTCTGCTTACTCTGTTCGCCTCCCGGCTCATGGGCTACACGCTTAACCGGGTGAGCCTGTTCGCACTCATCTTCTCCATCGGCATTCTGGTGGATGATGCCATTGTGGTGATTGAGAATATCGCCCGCCATTGGGCGATGAAGGATGGCCGCTCGCGCGCACAGGCTGCGGTGGAGGCGGTGGCCGAGGTGGGTAACCCCACCATTGTCGCCACGCTCACCGTGGTGGCGGCGCTGCTGCCCATGCTGTTCGTCTCCGGCATGATGGGGCCCTATATGAGCCCCATTCCCTCCAATGCCTCGGCGGCCATGGTGTTCTCCTTCTTTGTCGCGGTGATCCTCACGCCGTGGCTGATGATGAAGATCGCCAGTTCCAAGATGTCTGTCGCCCATGCGCATGAAGCGGCGGGCGGGGGGCGGCTGGGCGCTTTCTATGTGCGGGTGGCTGAACCCATTCTGCGCAGCAAGGCCCGCGCCTGGATTTTCCTGCTGGCGGTTGCTGTGGTGACATTTGCCTCCATGTCGCTGTTCTACACGCAGCATGTCACGGTGAAGCTGCTGCCCTTCGACAACAAGACCGAACTGAATGTGGTTCTGGATATGCCGCAGGGCACCTCGGTTGAGGAAACCAACCGGGTGTTGCAGGATATGGCGACCTTGCTGGCGGATGTGCCGGAGGTGGTGTCCATGCAGACCCATGCCGGTACGGCCTCGCCCTTCAACTTCAACGGTCTTGTGCGCCATTATAATCTGCGCACCACGCCGCGGCAGGGCGATATTCAGCTCAACCTGACAGCCAAGGGCGAACGCAGCCGCGCCAGCCATGATATTGCACTGGATGTGCGTGAGCGGCTGAAAGCCGTTCAGTTGCCGCCGGGCAGCGCGCTGAAGGTGGTGGAGCCGCCGCCTGGTCCGCCGGTTCTGGCCACGATGCTGGCCGAGATTTACGGGCCGGACCCGGAAACCCGTCGCGCTGTGGCCCGCAAGGTGCGCGAGGCGTTCGAGAGCGTGCCCTTCATTGTGGATGTGGATGACAGTTTCGGCACCACGGCCGAGCGCCTGCGTCTGTCCATAGATCAGGACAATCTCGAATTCTACAAGGTGGAACAGGCGGATGTGTATGATGCCATCCGGGCTTTCTATGCGGGTTCCACGGTGGGCTATTCGCACCGCGGGCAGGGGCGTGCGCCAATTCCGATCCGCCTGTCACTCTCCAAGGGAGACAAGGTGGTGGATGCCCGCACGCTCTCCACACCGGTGCCGGCCAATGCCGTGCCCGGCGGACGCGGTGTGATTGAGCTGGGCGATGTGGTGAGCGTAACGCGCGAACCTTCATCCCACCCCATTTTCCGCCATAATGGCCGTGCGGCCGAAATGGTGACAGCGGAGCTGGCCGGAGAGTTCGAGGCCCCCGTCTATGGCATGATCGCCGTGGGCAAGGCGCTGGACAATATCGACTGGGGCGATCTGCCCAAGCCTGAAATTGCCCTGCATGGCCAGCCGACAGATGAAAGCAGGGCCACTCTGCTGTGGGATGGTGAGTGGGAGGTGACCTGGGTGACCTTCCGCGATATGGGCGGGGCCTTCATGGTGGCCATTCTGGGCATTTACATCCTCGTGGTGGCCCAGTTCGGCAGCTTCAAGCTGCCGCTGGTCATCCTCACGCCTATTCCACTGACCTTCATCGGCATTCTGGCCGGGCACTGGCTGTTCCATGCGCCCTTCTCGGCTCCTTCGATGATTGGCTTCATCGCATTGGCGGGGATCATTGTGCGAAATTCGATCCTGCTGGTGGATTTCATTCGGCACGCCCGCACGCCGGGCCGTCCGCTGGTGGATGTGTTGCTGGAGGCGGGATCCATCCGCTTCAAGCCCATTCTGCTCACGGCTCTTGCAGCCATGATCGGCGCGGCGGTGATCCTGACAGACCCGATCTTCCAGGGGCTGGCGATCTCGCTGTTCTTCGGTCTGCTGTCGTCTACAGCACTGACAGTGCTGGTGATTCCGGCGATCTATGTGGTGTTGCGCAGCGATGGAAAGCCGGCTTCGGCACGGTTTTTACGCCAATAGTGGATAACTTTGCATCCGGGGCATGTGCGCCCCGGATGCGCGCTTGACAGAATCAGGGGATCGCCACTAAATGACGCTCCCAAGGACACGGGGCCGTAGCTCAGATGGGAGAGCGCTGCAATCGCACTGCAGAGGTCAGGGGTTCGATTCCCCTCGGCTCCACCAAATTCACTTGATTTCATTGGGAAATTTCGGCCAAGCCGAAATCTACTAACTCCCTACTACTGCAACGCAGCCGGGCAGGCTGGCGCAATCTGATCCGTAGCGGTTCGTGTCGTTCACGCATTCGTGATCGCAATCAGCATCCAATCCAACCCCGCTGCCGGGCTTAAGGCTTCGTCGCAGAAACCGTGATGACCACGCACCCCCAAGTGTCGTATGCTTGAGCACAAACCAATGCAGGGTGCCGAATGAACGTCGAAGAAGTAAAAGCGTGCCTACACGCGGGCGGGTTCCAAGTTAATTCCGAAGACAGATTGCCCAACGGAACTGGCACAAAAATTACGGCATCCAACGGCGCAATCGTCAATGTTTACGATTCGGGCAAAGTCGTTGTTCAAGGCAAGAACCAAGAGCCTGTGAAAGAATGCCTTGGCGTCCAGCCCGCCGCGGCACCGGCCACGCCTGCCGTTGGCGGCGCAAAACCAATGCTAAGCAAAGTCTTTGTCGTATATGGGCACAATACCGCCGCACGAACCAACCTTGAAGCGATGCTGCGCCGTTGGCGACTTGAGCCACTAATACTCGACCAGTTGCCCAACGAAGGGCAGACAATCATTGAGAAGCTAGAGAAAGCAACCGGCGAGGCCAAATTCGCTATCGTGCTCGCAACACCCGACGATGAGGGGCATCGTGCCGGGCACGAAGACGAAAAGGCGTTTAGGGCAAGGCAAAACGTCGTGCTTGAACTCGGAATGATGCTTGCATTGCTCGGCCGGAAAAACGTCGCGATTCTCATGACGCAGCAGGATACGATGGAAAAACCATCGGATATTCAGGGGCTAATCTACATTCCATTCAAAGATAGTTTGCAGAAGGACGCGGGGCCGCTGCTTGCAAAAGAAATGGCCGCGCAAGGCTATCCGATCAATATCAAAGACCTATAGAAAAAGAACCCCGCCGAAGCGGGGCTAGTTGGGCACTTACTGGAATGCGTCGAGGCGGTAGCGGGGCAAGCCCGGCTAAGCGGCCACGACGTAGGTGCTGCGGCAGATTTCACGAACGCGGGCGCGGTCGGTCGCGGTGACGGCGTATAGCGGCTCCACCATTGGTTTTCCGAAAAAGCTGAATAGATCGCTTATCCGTCATTCTTTGTGATGGGTTTGGAGCATGCACTTTCTATGGGGTGTGTGGGCTTCAGCATGGTGCTGATGCTGGAAAGCAGGGCGTTCTGGACCGGATGGTCACAACGCCCCGCTGGGGGCCTTTTCCCAGCTTTCCCGATACGCGCAGGGCAGAATCCGAAAAGCTGAAAGGCAGATCAGCCCCGCTGATCCTTCATCGCCTTCAGGGCTTTTGCACAGCCAACGCTCAGCTCATTGGGTTTGGATTTCAGGCATTTGAGGATGCGCCCGCCGCCCAGGCTGACATTCGAGCAAAGGCGTTCCACATCTGCCTTGCAGTATTTCTTGATGTTCTCGCGAACGTCATTGTCGCTCGCATGGGCTGCGCCTGAGGCCAGCAACATGGCGGAAGCCGCCGCGGCAATCATGATGGTGCGCATATATGTTCTCCAGCTCTGGAGCAGCATGACTGCTGCAATGCGAGTTTAAGCGCAGCTTTATGAAAGATGTAAGTCGCAGAATGGGTTGCGGGTCCGGTTGGAGCTCTTCCGGCTTCGGTCATGCGCGGTGGAAAAACGAAAAACCCCGCAACCGGGTCTGGCTGCGGGGGAATGTCTTGTGAAGGCTTGTCGGGGGGCTTGGGCCGGAGGCAGACTCTTCAGCGCATCTCGGCGAGGAAGGTGCGGACGGCTTCCGGGTCCACATCCTTGGCTACGAAGGCTTCGCCAATGCCCCGGACAAGAATGAAGGTGAGCGCACCACGGCTCACTTTCTTGTCCTGCGCGATAAGGGTCATCAGCCCATCGGTATCAGGCAGTTCGCCGGGGACATCCGAGATTTGGGTGGGCAGCCCGGCCGCTTCCAGATGGCGCACCACGCGCACCACATCCTGCCCGGAGCACAGGCCCTGTTGCGCGGAGAAGGCAAAGGCCAGCGCCATGCCGATGGCGACACCCTCGCCATGCAGCAGGCGGCTGGAATAGCCTGCTCCAGCCTCAAGTGCATGGCCGAAAGTGTGGCCCAGATTGAGCAGGGCCCGATCTCCGGTTTCCTTCTCATCGCGCGCCACAATGGCAGCCTTGGCGCGGCAGCTCGCAGCCACGGCGGCGATCCGCTCCGGCCCGCCATTCAGCACGCCAGCATAATCGCGCTCCAGCGTCTCGAACAGGGCGAGGTCGCCCAGCAGGCCGTATTTCACCACCTCGGCATAACCGGCCCGTACTTCGCGCGCGGGCAGCGTATCCAGTGCGGCGGTATCAGCAAGAACCAGAACCGGCTGGTGAAAGGCACCGACAAGGTTCTTGCCTTGCGGCGAGTTGATGCCCGTTTTTCCGCCCACGGAAGAATCAACCTGGGAAAGCAGGGTGGTGGGAGCCTGCACCACATCTACACCCCGGCGCAGCAGGGATGCGGACAGGCCGGCCAGATCACCCACCACGCCGCCACCCAGCGCCAACACCAGATCACGACGTTCAATACGGGCTGCGATCAGCCCCTCCACCACCTGTTCCAGCCCGGCCCAGCATTTGGTCTTTTCGCCCGGCTCCACAATAATGGCGGTATTTTCGATGTCTGCCTGTGAAAGGGCGTTCTGCACCGTGGCCAGATGATGTTCGGCCACATTTCGATCCGTCACGATGGCGACGCGCGCGCCGGGTCGCAGGGCCTTCACATGTGCGCCGGCTTCCGCCAGCAGGCCGGGGCCGATGTGAATGTCATAAGGCCGCCCGGCCAGATCCACATGCACCGTGCTGCGCGCCACATTCGAGCTGGAGGAAGAGGCGGCGTTCGGCATGGTGTCAGCTCCTTGGAGGTGAGGCGGGTTTTGCGCAGTGTGCGGGTCAAGGTGCCGGTGCAGGGCCTGAATGACCTCGTCCACCATGGCATCATGAAGAATATCGCGGGAATCAACGGCGACATCGGCAAGGGCATAAGAAGGGCCGCGCTGGTCCAGCAGGGACTTCAGCTTGGCGGCCGGGTCTCCCTGCGCCAGAAGCGGGCGGTCATTGCGCTTCTTCACACGCCGCAGCAATGTATGAAGATCGGCTCGGAGCCAGACGGAAACACCATTGGCGGCCACAGCCGCGCGGGTTTCCTCATTCATGAAGGCGCCGCCGCCAGTCGCCAGAACCAGTGGGCCGGACTGGAGAAGCCGCGCCATGACGCGCTTTTCTCCTTCGCGAAACTCGGCCTCGCCATGCTGGGCGAAAATTTCGGAAATATTCATGCCGGCGGCACGCTCTATTTCCTCATCCGCATCGAGAAAGGGCAGGCCCAGACGTTTGGCGAGCCGCCGGCCAACGGAAGATTTCCCCGCGCCCGGCATGCCCACCAGCACCACAGCACGGGAGCCCAGCGCATGCAGCAGGGCCATATGCAACTGTGCCGAAGCCTGTGGGTGAGCGTGGTCCGCGCCCGTTGCGGCTGGGGTTGCGTTGTCTTCCGGTGGCACGCGTGTTCTTGTCTGCACCCGAAAATTCCTTACCCGAAAATTCCTTGGCTCACATCCTCTGGCCTGCGGCAACCTTAACGCATAACAGGCCACCGGGGGGCAACGCCAGATGCAGAGGAGACCGTTCGGCGCGCTCACCCCCTTGCCTCGGGGCGAGCGCCTGCCAGATGAGAACCACATATGGGGGCATTCGCGCGGCAAATCACCCCTTTGCATGCTGTGTGGGCCAGTTTCTTGCCTGTTCAACAGGGCAATGGGGGTTATGGCGGGGGCCAGCAGGAATGTGATTGAATGGCGTGTCGTCGATATGTGTCGCGTGGGCGGTGTGCAGTCGATTCGTAGAAGGGAAGGGCCATGCCCACGCTGATGCGTCTTTTGTCGGTGCTGGCCATTCTGGCTGCTCTGGGTTTGGGTACGGTGTGGCTTCTGGCCACACAAGTGGAGCCTCAGCCCCGAGAGATCAGCTTTTCCGTGCCGATCCATCTGGAACAGGTTCCAGCACAAAAGGCGGAGCCTCAGGCCGCCGCGAAGCCGGAGGAGGCAGGCAGATGACGGCCATGGCTTCTGCAACAGCCCTCAGCGCCTCCGGCCCGCTGGCCTTGTTTCTGGATATGCAGGCGGTGGAGCGCGGCGCCAGCGCCAATACGCTGGATGCCTATCGCCGTGACGTGACGGATTTTGCCAGCTTCGCCGCCAGCACCGGCCACGCGCTGGAGAACGCCGATACCGATACGATCCGCGCCTATCTGGCCGAGCTTTCGTCCCGTGGTTTCAAGGGGGCGACAGTGGCGCGGAAGCTTTCGGCCATTCGCCAGTTCTATCGTTTTCTGTTCGCCGAGGGGCACCGCAAGGATGATCCGGCCGCCGTGCTGGAAGGGCCAAGGCGCGGTCGCCCGCTGCCAAAGGTACTTTCTGTTGTGGAAGTCTCCCGCCTGATCGAGACCGCCCATGCTCGTGTCGCGGCTCTTCAGCAGCTGGTGGAGCAGCGTGAGGCCGAGGCTGGAGAGGGGGGGGCTGTTGCATTGCCGCAGGAGGGGCATGCGAAAGTCAGCCCGGCAGAGGGGCTGCGTCGGCTGCGGGTCGCCTGCATGGTGGAATTGCTCTATGCCAGCGGCCTGCGTGTATCGGAACTGGTGGCCCTGCCATCTTCCGCAGCGCGTAGCAGGGGCGAGGCCATCATGGTGATGGGCAAGGGGCGCAAGGAGCGTCTGGTGCCGCTCTCCATTCCAGCGCGCGCCGCCATGGCCGCCTGGCTGGAGGCGCGACGGGTGGCGGGCATGGAAGCTTCGCGCTGGCTGTTTCCCTCTCATGGCGAGAGCGGCCATGTGACCCGCCAGCAGGCCGCCCGCGACCTGAAGGAACTGGCCGTAGCCGCGCAGATTGATCCGGCCCGCATTTCACCCCATGTGCTGCGCCATGCCTTCGCCAGCCATCTGCTGGCCCATGGCGCGGATTTGCGCGTGGTACAGACCCTTCTGGGCCATGCTGATGTGGCCACCACGCAGATCTACACTCATGTGCTGGATGAGCGACTGAAGAATATGGTGCGTGATCTGCACCCCTTCGCAGACGAATGAGCCATCAGGAAATGGAACGGACCATGAGCCCGCAGCCCAGCCGCATCGACAATATCGAGTTCAGCGTGGCGGATATCGCCCGCAGCAAGGCTTTCTATGGTCAGTTGTTCGGCTGGACCTTCACGGATTATAGCCCCTCTTATACCGAATTTACGGATGGCCGCCTCAAAGGCGGCCTGTGCACGGGGGAAGAGGTGCGCACAGGCGGGCCGCTGGTCATTCTCTATTGTGAGGATCTGGCGCAAATGCAGTGTGCGGTAGAGGCCGCCGGGGGTGAAATCTGCAAGCCTGTGTTCGCCTTTCCCGGCGGGCGGCGGTTCCATTTTCTGGACCCGGATGGCTACGAACTCGCCATATGGTCGGATCGGTAGAGGCGGCAGTGTGGGGACAGCGCACAGATTGTGCGTGGCGCCCCTTTCATCGGCCGGGCAGGGCGCCTATATTCACTGTGCCGGCGCAAGTCGGCTATGGCGATAAACGGATGTCGAAATAAGCCATTCGGACCCGGGGGCGGTACCCGGCGCCTCCACCCCAGCCCATCCGGCTCAGGAAGCTCAGCTTTCTGCGGCAAGGTGGGCTGCGGCGGGGGCGAAATAGGATCGACGAGGGTGTAAAGGGCTTTCTTTCGCTCGGCATGGTTCCGCCGATATCGGGCCAAACCTATAGTTGCGAATGACAACTATGCTCCGGTTGCTCAGGCCGCGTGAGCGGTTTGAAAGATCGAACTAAAGTCCTAACGGGTAGCACCGACTAGGCGGGGTTCGGAGGCACCTGGCAACAGAAGCCTCCACTTCCCTTCGGCAGGGCCGGATCGGGGGGAAGGAGGCGGCAAGGCGTGCCGCACTCGCTTCCACGCTGGCGCTCTGTGCCGGGCCTGTAGAAGCGGGAGGGGGCCGGCCAGGTTTCTAAATGCAGCGGGCACATGCCGGTCGATCATATCCGCTACGATCTCCTCGCTCAGGAAGCGCTGCGCTCGGTGGTACGCCGGGTTCTCGCAGATGTGGCCAAGGATGGCCTGCCGGGCGAGCACCATTTCTATATCTCTTTCGATACGCGTGCGCCCGGCGTGCGTCTCTCGGAGCGTATGCTTGAGAAGTATCCTGAAGAGATGACCATCGTGCTGCAACACCAGTTCTGGGATCTGATCGTGTCAGAGAGCCAGTTTGAGGTGGGCCTTTCCTTCGGTGGCGTGCCGGAGAAGCTGGTGGTGCCCTTCACGGCGCTGAAAGGCTTCTTTGACCCGGCCGTGAAGTTCGGTCTCCAGTTCGAGCTGGCCGGCGATGAGAGCGCGGAGCCGCTTGAGCTGATTGAAGATGATTCAGACGATGTCGTGGCGTCTCTGCCTTCCGGTGCCGGGCGTCCGGCGCGGGGCGCGGGTTCCGAGCCGGAGATCGCCAATGCCCGGCCGGCGAGTGCGGAAGCGCCCGCACCGGACGATGATGCTGCAACGCCGGAGGGTGATGGCGCCAAGGTGGTGCAGCTCGACGTATTCCGTAACAAGAAATAACAGCAGGCTTGTCGCGCCCTGTGATGCGCAGGGCGCTCACCTGCATGAAAGCAGAGCGGCGCAGGCCTGAGGGCGGTGCCGCTTTTCTTTTGGTGGAGCGGGTGGTTTTTCGTTCGGCCCCGTGTGCGGCCTGCTGATGTTGCCTCAAGCCGCATGGCCCTGCATCGTGGCTTTCAAACGGGCATTGTCCTTGTGCGAAACAGGCCCATTCATCTTCGGGAGGCTGCGATGCAGATACAGGCTGAAACACCGCAGGCGCATTTGCCGCTCGGGCTGGTGGTTGCCGTGGGGGAAAATGGCGTGATTGGGCGGAATAATGATCTGCCTTGGCGTCTGCCTTCCGATCTCAAGCGCTTTCGTGAGCTGACATGGGGCAAGCCGCTGGTGATGGGGCGTCGCACCTTTGAATCCATTGGTAAGCCATTGCCGGGCCGCATCTCTATTGTCATCAGTGCGGACCCGGATTTTGCCGTGCCGGAAGGCGTGGTGAAGGTTGCGAGCCTTGAAGGTGCCCTGGATGCGGCTGATGCAGCCGCCCATGAGCTGAAGGCTGATGAAATCATGGTGATTGGTGGCCGGCGCGTTTTTGAGGAAACCCTACCTCTGGCCCGCACCCTCTATTTCACCCATGTGCATGCCAGCCCTGAGGGGGATGTGCATTTTCCTGCCTTTGATCCGCAGGCATGGCGTGAGACCGGCCGTGAAGGCCCGATCCAGGGGCCGAGGGATGATGCCGCCTTCACGGTTCTGACCCTTCAGCGTGTTCCATGAAACGGATGCGATTGCCGAACGGGTCCGTCACCTGAAGTTCCAGCCGGCCATCCATGTGCTGAAGCTCAGGCTTCATATAGCGATAATTCTGATCGGTCCGTTCCCGATGAAAGGTGCGGATTCCTTTCATCGGCACACACATATTGCTTCCCGGAGTGGCGTCGCCGGCATGTTCGGAAAGATGCAGCTTCAGCCCCTGCCGTGAGATCTGAAGATAGAGCGGGAAGTTTGCGCCATGGCGATGCTCCCAATCCACGCTGAAGCCGAGAAAGCCCAGATAGAATTGATGCGCCTTTTCGATATCGAAAATCCGTAAGATGGGGATGACCTGTGCAAAGGCGATGGGCTGTTCAGAGGCGGTCATGTGGGTCTTTTGGGAGGTAGGCCGTTGGATAGAAAGACAGGTCGGTTGATCTAATAAATGGAGCCGACAGGAGCCGGAGGGCGCGGCACATTTCCAAAGCCATGCACAGGCGGTAGCAGATCACGGGGCGGGCGCGGCTCGGCCGGTCGTCGCGCGGGGCGGGAGCGGGCAGGTTGCGTGTTGCGCGGCGTGGCCTGCGCACCCTGTTCTGAAGGGGGGAGAACGGGCCGGGTCGTCTGTGGAGCCGGGCTGGCCGTGCCGATGCCCGTGCGGTCAGAAACCGGAGGCGGCAGCTCTTGCCGTTCAATGAGATTTCGCTGACCCGTTGAGGAAGCCGGCGCTTGTGGCTCCCTGCTTGATGGGAGGCGCGGGGTTGCAGGTGCGGCCGGTATGGCAATAGGCGCGGATGGGGCGGGCGATGGGATGGCCGGGGCAGGTTGTACCTGTTCAGTTGCCTGTTTGCGCTCGGCCTCTTGCGCGCGACGCTGTTCTTCCTGAGCGCGACGCTCCGCTTCAAGGCGCTGGGTTTCCAGCTCGATCGCCCGCATGGCGAGAGCGCTGGTGAGTGCCGTGGCGCTGATGTGCCGTTCTGGATCATCAACTGGCCCGCGCCACATCAGCTGTCCACCGGCCAGACCAAGTGTGCCTGCAGTGGCCTCGAAATCCAGCTCTGTTTCCATGCGCAGGCGTGCCAGATCCAGCTCTCCCGCAAAGGTTATACGCACATTGCCCAGTGTGGTATGGGTAGGGGAAAGGCGCACCATACCTTGAGAAACCCCGAGGGTGGAGCCTATGGCGGCAATGTTCAGCGGACCGCGGGCAAACGCCTCATTCAGAAGCTGCGCAGTGCGTCGTTCATCTGGCGGAGGTGTGAGGTGGGCCGTATTTTGCAAGACGGCTGCCAGAGCGTCCGGTGTTGCCTGTGGCAGGCTGAAACGCTGCACGGCAATAGTGCCCTGGCCTGACAGATCCTTAACCAGAGCCTGAAGGCTGCGCCCGCTGCCCGACAGGTCCAGCGACAAGCTGACCTGCCCCTGCGGGGCATGACGCGCCTCAACAGGGGCAAGAAGGGCCGTGCTGGAAACAGCATCCAGCATCAACCGGCCTTCGGCCCGCAGGGTCTCTCCGGTGGGGCGGATATTCAGGTTGGCCGATACCCGCCCGCCGCCGAAGGAGCCGAACAGATCCCGCATCTCCAGATTTTTACCATTGGAGAGCAGGCGCAATTGTCCGTCTGTCATCTTATAGGGGCCAGGAATGGAGAGGGTGCGGGCGGCCAGTTTCAGATCCAGCGCCACATTTCGTGCCATGGGGGGGGCAAAGCGGGTGCTGCTCCAGGGGGTGGAGCCTTCCGGCGCGCGGGCTGCAAACAAAGCGAGAAGGCGCGGCAGATCCAGCGAGTCAAAGTTGAGCACGCCACCCAGCCGGGGCGTGTCACCGGGGGTGATGTTCAGCGTGCCGGCAAGTGGCAAGCCGGCAAGCATGCCATCCAGCGCTTCCAGTTGCCATGTGGGCGAAAGGTCGGTGAGGGTGAAAGAGAGCCCCACAGGTGCGGGTGCTCCTGTCACCTCGCTGAGCCGGGGCAGAAGGCGGCCCAGATCCGCCCCCTCAAGGCGCATGGCGAGGCGGGGTTGTAGCTGCCCATCCCGGATATGAACCGGGCCTTCTCCCCACATTTCCAGCCCGGAGAGGGTGAGACGGCCGGCCAGCATGGCTTCAGGCGTGGTCTTTGCGGGCGTTGTTGGGGCGTGCTCCAGCTTCATCTCCAGATGGGCCGGGCCGGGGCGGGGGGCAAAATCTGTGAGGCCCAGAATTTCAAACAGGCGTCCGGCTTCCGCCACATCACCCATCAGCTCCACATTCTGCGCGGCGGCATTCTGCGGGCGGGTGAAGATGGTCGTTCCCGAAAGCTCTCCCAATGTGCCGGTAAACTGCGCCTTGCGCCCTTCGGCACCCTTCCATTCCAGCTCGGCCTTCAGGTCCACCGGGGCGGCGATGGTGGATATGGCATTGAGGACGTTGGCGGTGTCTTCTCCGGCCAGAAGACGCGCTACAGGTGCCAGCCCTTCTGCACGTTCTCCTGTCAGGGCCAGCGAGAAGCGGCCCTCCGGCTGGGTGGCGGCGTGTTGCAGCCAGCCTTCGCCCTCAAGATGGAGCCCTTCAGGATTATCAAGCGCCAGGCGCTGCACTTTCCAGCCGCCATCCCCTGTGGTCGCCTCCAGCGCCAGCCCGGACACCGGCGTCTGCATCAAGGTCAGATCCTTGCCGGTGAGATTGAGCCGGGCCTCAAGCCCGTCAGCTGCCTGCGCCGCCTGCCCAAGGCCGGGCAGCAGCCCCTCCAGTGCGAAGCCTTCCATATTGAGGGTGAGCGACAGATGGGGCCGCGCGCCGGAGAGCCGGGTGATGATGTTTCCCGCCAATTCTGCCGCGCCAAACCGGGCATCAAGATGCCGGGCTTCGATCTGCTCCGGGCTGATGGTCAGGCTTGTCTCAAGCCAGGCGGGACTGTTGAGCGCCTGAAACCAGAGGCGCGGTGCATCTGGTGCGGCCCAGTGCAGGAAAGTTGGCAGATCGTCCGCAGCCAGTATCAGCCACCCGTCAAAACCGTCACCGCCACCTTGCCCTGCAACTGAGGCGCCGGACAGGGAGATGGAGGCGTCACCAGGCATTTGTGCAGTCAGGTGATTGATGCGCCAACCGGAATGAATACCCGAAAGTTCACTTTTCACTTCCCGCACCAATGTGCCTCCCAGCGCGAGCTGATCCACGCTGATGCCAATTCTGGAAGGGGCATCGGGCGCAGGCAGGCTGGCGAGGAAGGGCACGAGAGTTTGCGCCATTCCAGCCAGACGCAGGCCGGGTGCTGTGGTGTTCTTGTCGCCGGTTGCTCCCATCAGGGCGTCCAGATCCAGCGTGCTGGCATGCAGGGTTGCATTTACACCAATCCGCCGGCCCAGCATCATCTGGCCGGTGCCGGTGAACTGGGGTACGGAGGCCAGAGTGCCGAAGCCCAGAGACAGCTCCTGAGCGCGGACTTCCGTTGGGCTGGCCTCTACCGTGCCGGAAAGCCTCCAGCTGGCCAGTCGGGAAGAGGCGGCTTGCTGCGCTGTGGGCAAGTGCGCCAGCATGGCCTGCCCGGCGAAATGCGGGGCGGCCTGGGCCATGCCCAGCCGGCCATCTACTGTGATGCTATAGGGCTGGCCTTGTCCGTTCAGGGCGAGGCGCAGGCGTCCGCTTGAGGCTGCATCCAGCTCCCCAAGGCTGGCGCGCAGGGTAAAGGGCAGCCCGGCAGCTGTCAGCGTGCCATCCAGCTTGAAGGGGCCGGCAAGAGAACGGGCTTCACCCTCCAGGTTCAGGGAAGAGAAGGTGAAGGTGTGCTCGGAGCCCCGGTCCAGCACATCCAGCGTGCCATGTTCCACTGTGAAATGGGCGATGCCCATATTGGAGGTCATGCCGATGCCGGTGGGGCGGGCGATGCGGCCGGCGCTGTCCAGGACAAGGCGCATATGCGGGCGCACCAGTGTGATGCCGGTGGCCTGAAGCTCGCCGCGCATGAGGCTGCCCAGCGAGAATTCGGCATCCAGCTGCTGCATGGTGCCGCCGGTGGAGATGACATCCCCCAGCGTTACATCATGCAGAACCATGCGCGGGGCAGGGAGCAACTCGGCCTGGATGGCGCCGCGAATAACGACAGGCACGCCCAGCATGTCGCTGATCTCACGTTCGAACGTGCCGCGCCAGTTGTTCCAGTCCACCACATAGGGGGCGGCGAAAGCCCCGGCGATGGCCAGAGTGATGGCTGAGGCAAGGCCGATGAGTAATCCCTGCACGCCTGTCTCCTCGCATAAGCGCCCTGTTCCGGTCAGTCCGGGCTGGCGCGCCTGATGGCGGCGCAATATTAACCCGTTCCGGCCGTGGCGCATCTGCCCGCTTCAGATTTTGCAGCATGGAGCCTGCGGGTTGATGGAATCCGAAGATGACAGCGATCAGGAGGCAACATGATGCCGTTTGCGCACGAAATGAGCGCTGCGATTACTTTGTGCGCATGCCAGATATGTTCTGAGCGCATAGAAAAAAGGTCAGCCATGCTGACCTGAATATTCTCGGATGGCGCATTGCAGCATAAACTGTTCCTGTCTTGACCATTCAGGTCCTGGAACAGGAGGCTGTGATGATTGCCATTCCTTTTTCCACGCTGACTACTCTGCCTTCCAGCGCCATCCGGCCGGTTGCGCGTGGCAGATCCTTCTTCTCCCGCATGATGAGCGCCATGATGGCGGCCCGCATGGAGCAGGCTGAAAAGATGGTGGCGCACCACCTGTCTTTCATCGCTGCGGAAGAACGCGGGCAAGATCGCGCCGGCCGCTGACCCCGATCGCCTCAGGCCGGACCTTAACCGGAACCTGGCCCGGCTGAATATTTGCGGCGGGACATTTGCCCCGCCTGCATCTCGCAACAGGCAGGCCGCGCCCGGAGTGGTGCGGCCCGAAAATGTCGCCGGGGATTTCGCTTCTGTCTGAAAGCCGGCAGCTGAATTGCTCTCAGGGTAAGGGCCGCTCATGCCGACGCTTCAGCGTCAACGTGGCCCAGCCATCAATATGCCGTCGGCGAACAAGCACAAAGCCTTGCGTGCGATAGGCCGCAAGCGCCGCCGGCACCTGCTTGACCAGCAGGCCGGACAGCACAATGGTGCCGTCCGGTGCCAGAAGATCCCCCAGAGAACGGGCCATCCGCTTCAGCGGAGGCAGCAGGATATTGGCGAGGATGAGGTTATAGGGCCCACCTTCGCGAATAGCCCCGGCATCTGCGCCCGCAGTGCACAGCAGGTTGAGCAGGGGGCCGGCGCGATTGGCCACGGCATTGGCCCTTGCCGTGTGCACGGCCACGGGGTCGATATCCGTGGCCATCACATAGGTATGAAAATGGCGGGCGGCCGCAATGGCCAGCACGCCGGTGCCGGTGCCAACATCCAGAATACGGGCTGGTCGTCCAAGGCGCGCGGCATCTGCAATGGCGGCCAGGCATCCTTGCGTGGTGCCATGATGTCCGGTGCCGAAGGCCAGCGCGGCTTCAATCTCGATACCGATGACGGAGGGCGGCACCTGTTCGCGATCATGCGAACCATGCACCATGAAGGGGCCCACGCGCACCGGCTTCAGCCCCTCAAGGCTGGTGGCGACCCAATCCTTCTGCACCACATCTTCAAACTGCATGGTGGCGGCCAGCTCGGCCCCCGCTGCGGCCGTGACAATCTGCTTCAGAAATTCGGAATCGAAGGCCGCACCTGTGAAGGCTTCCACCACCCACTCATCTTCGCTCAGCTCAAAATTGGTGACAGCCACTTCCGCCGGATCGAAGGTTTCGGAAATCATGTCCGAGATACGCCCGGCTTCGGCCTTGGAGGCGTGTACGCGCATGACATGAGCGGCGTCATTGGGGGGGAGACCTTCGAGCATGGGCGGCGTGTCCTGGTGTGCCGGGAAAAGGGTCAGCTTGTGAGTGGCAGCGCGGCGCCCACGGCGCAATCGCGGCCAGCATCCTTGGCCTGATACAGACGCTTGTCCGCCAAGGCGAGCAGGTCCGTCAAGTTTTCCGCTTCCTGCATGGCGGTGGCAATGCCAAGGGAGAGGGTGATAGGGGCCATGGCGGGGGGCAAGGGCAGCGCCGTCATCTTCTGGCGCAGGCGGGCGGCAAGCTCCAGTGCGGCCCGTTCCGTCATGCCGGGTGCGAGTATGGCGAATTCATCTCCGCCATAACGCAATACATAATCTGACTGGCGCAACTCATGTTGCAGGGCCTGTGCCACATGGCGCAACACTTCATCGCCCATCTGGTGGCCATGCCGATCATTCACCTCCTTGAAGTGGTCAATATCCAGCATGATGAGGCTCAGGGGCTGGCTGGTTTGCCGGGCCAGCTCGATCTGCTCCTGTCCCAGTTGCTCAAACAGGCCGCGGTGGAGCACGTCTGTCAGCGGGTCACGTTGGGAAAGCTGGCGCAATTTTTCAAACCGCTGACGATAGGTGAGAGTATCGAACAGATCCGACAAGCGGCGCGTCTGGGTGGGAAGGCCGCGTTCAAACCGTTGCAGGAAGACGATTATCATCGCCGCATAGATAACGCTGGTGGCCATCTTGCCCAGCCAGGTGCCCAGACCCGCCGAAAAGGGCACATCATGCAGGATATGCAGGGCGGCGAAATAGGCGGCCTGATCGAAGCTGAGAACCAGCGCCAGTGTGAGCCAGATGGTGAAGATGGGCCAGTGGCGAAGTGGGCGCGAGAGATGCTCGTAAAGCAGGATCATGGCGATGCAGTCCACGAACAGCAGCACCGTGCTCCACAGCATCAGCACGCCGATGAGATCCAGAAAGGAGAGGGACTCGTCCAGGCCCGCGTCGGAAACCAGCACATGCTGCTGGAGGAGCAGGACCAAGCCTATGAAAATCAGATTACCCAGAAGCAGCCCATAAATAGGCTGGCGGGCAACGATTGCATCTTCGCGAATATAGACCAGCAACAGAAGCGCCAGCTTGCCGGCAAACAGAACGGATGAGCCCGGTGAGAGCGAGAGCCCGAACGGCAGGACAACATAATAGGAAACGGCAAGATAGGTCTCCATGAAATGGAGGCCGCCCAGCGCACAGAAAAAGGCTCCCAGCCCCAGGGTGCCGCGGATGCGGAACAAGGCCAGCATGGAGCCGAAATAAAGCAGAACTTCCGCCAGAAGCAGGAAGATGTTGAAAACCGTATCAGGAACCGCAAGCATTGCGTGTTCAACTTCTCCCAGAGTCTGTCGGATGTATCCGAATATGCTCCGTCCTGCCGGCTTTCCGCTGGGGAAGCAAGCCTTTATCATGCCGGAACATGGAGGCGTGTGAGGTGGCAGATTTCATCTTGTCGTGACGCGCGCAAGACCCGCCAGCGCACGATGGCAGGCAATCTTTTCATTCGTGTCATGGCGGAGATGCCATGCTGTTAGCGATGACAGGCTGTCCACAAGAAGAGCTTGCTCACAGGTTGAGGGGCATGGCTGCGCTAAATCTTTTCGACAAAGGTTTCCACAACCTTCTTCTCGCCAGCCTTGTCGAACTGAACGGTCAGCTTGTTGCCGTCAATGCCGGAGACATGGCCATAGCCGAACTTGATGTGGAACACCCGCTCGCCCTTGGAGAAAGCTGAGGACGGGGCGCTGGAGGAGGCCACCAATGTGCCTTCTATCACCATTGGGCCACCACGCCGCCCGCCAGTGCCGGATGTGCCCTTACTCCGCCGTTCCGAGCTGGTGCGATCCATGCGTTCGTGATCCATGCGCTCAAAGCCGCCTTCGCGCTGCTTCTGCGCCCGCTGCCAGCCCGGCGTGCCGTAGGAGGAGCCGGAAAAGGGCTCGGCCCGGTCAAACCGGCTGGCCCCATAGCTGCCACCGCCGCCATAGGAAGAGCCGCCCCAGCCGAAACCGCCCTTGCTTTCTTCCACCTGCACATGGTCGTTCGGCAATTCATCCAGGAAGCGGCTGGGCACGGTGGAGTTCCACAGCCCATGAATCCGCCGGTTGGACGCCAGATAAATGCGCGCCGAGGCCCGCGCCCGCGTGATGCCCACATAGGCCAGGCGGCGTTCTTCCTCCAGCCCGGCCTTGCCCTGCTCATCCAGTGCACGCTGATGGGGGAAGAGCCCTTCCTCCCAGCCGGGCAGAAACACCGTATCGAATTCCAGCCCCTTGGCTGAATGCAGGGTCATGATCTGCACCGCATCCTCACCGGGGCCCTTGTCCGTATCCATGACAAGGGAGATATGCTCCAGAAAACCGGGGAGATTCTCGAATGGCTCCATGGAGCGTACGAGTTCTTTCAGGTTTTCCAGCCGGCCGGCCGCCTCGGCGGAACGGTCCTTCTGCCACATCTCGGTATAGCCGCTTTCATCCAGAACGATCTCGGCCAGTTCCGTATGGGGCAGGGTGCGGGTCTGCTCGCGCCACCGCGCGAAGCTCTCCAACAGGCCGCGCAGGGTGTTGCGAGGCTTGGGTTTCAGCTCTTCGCTTTCCACCAGCAGGCGGGTCGCCTCCTGAAGCGGCACACCGGCCGAGCGGGCGACATCATGCACCAGCTTCATGGTGGCGTCGCCAATGCCGCGCTTGGGCACATTCACGATGCGCTCGAAAGCCAGATCATCGGACGGCGAGTTGACGCAGCGCAGATAGGCCAGTGCATCTCGGATTTCCGCCCGTTCATAGAAGCGCGGCCCGCCAATTACCCGGTAATTGAGCCCCAGCGTGATGAAGCGATCTTCAAACTCGCGCATCTGGAACGAGGCGCGCACCAGAATGGCGATCTGCGAGAGCGGATGCCCGGCGCGTTGCAGCGCCTCGATCTCATCGCCGATGGCACGGGCTTCCTCGCCGCTGTCCCACGCGCCGGTGACGGTGACCTTCTCGCCAAGATCCCCTTCGGAAAACAGGGTCTTGCCGAGCCGCCCATCATTATGCGCGATAAGATGGGAGGCCGCCGCCAGAATATGCCCGGTGGAGCGATAATTGCGTTCCAGCCGGATAACCTTCGCGCCGGGAAAGTCACTCTCGAAGCGCAGGATGTTATCCACCTCCGCCCCGCGCCAGCCATAGATGGACTGGTCATCATCACCCACGCAGCACACATTCCTTGAACCCTGCGCCAGAAGGCGGAGCCAGAGATATTGCGCGACGTTGGTATCCTGATACTCGTCCACCAGCAAATATTTGAACCGCTGGTGATATTCGGAGAGTACATCGGGATTTTCGCGGAACAGGCGAATGCCTTCCAGCAGCAAATCACCGAAATCCACCGCATTCAGGGCCTTCAGTCGGGCCTGATAGGCCATGTAAAGCGCAATGCCCTTGCCATTGGCGAAGGCGCCGCCTTCCCCGGCGGGCACATCCTTTGGTGAAAGGCCGCGGTTTTTCCAGCCGTCAATCAGGCCGGCCAGCATGCGGGCAGGCCAGCGCTTGTCGTCGATATTGTCCGCCGCCAGAAGTTGCTTGAGCAGGCGAAGCTGGTCATCCGTATCCAGAATGGTGAAGCCGCTTTTCAGCCCCACCAGCTCATGATGCCGGCGCAGGATGCGCACGCCAATGGCATGGAAGGTGCCGAGCCAGGGCATGCCCTCCACCTGATCGCCCACCATGGTGTGGATGCGTTCCTTCATCTCGCGCGCGGCCTTGTTGGTGAAGGTTACGGCGAGAATCTGCGAGGGCCAGGCGCGGCCGGAGGCCAGAATATGGGCGATGCGGGTGGTGAGCACTCGCGTTTTTCCGGTGCCGGCGCCAGCCAGTACCAGCAGCGGACCATCCAGCGTTTCCACCGCCTCGCGCTGTTCCGGGTTGAGGCCGGCAAGATAGGAGGGCGCCATGCCCTGTGCCGCATTTACGTCAGGTGCGACAGCGCCGCGCAGGCGTACGGCAATGCCGCCTGGGCGTGGTGCGGGGCGTTCGGGTGCGGGTTCCATGCGGCGTGGGTCTGCGGGAATGCTCAAAACGGAAGTCTCGTCTCGCCCCTGATTCTCGAATGAGAACAAAATGGCACCATGCGCACGGAATGGCGAGGGGCGCGGTCATTATGTGTGATCTGGCCAGCTTGTTTCCGCAGCCATGGCGGAACAAAGCCACCTTGCAGATGGGGATGGTGCAGGGTTTCCGCCAGTCCCTTGCGTCGTGTTCCTGACGCATGCGGCATGCAGGCGCTTGACATGGAGAGGTCTCCGGCCTCTTGCTTTGCTGATGCTGCCCCCTTTTTCATCCCTCCCTCCGGGTGGATCGCCCCTTTCTTCTCCGCCGCAAACCACGGATGTGCGCGCCCGGATGGAGATTGATACGCCGCATTCGCAGATTGTGCGTTTTGGTGCGGACAAACCCCTGAAGCTGGATGCCGGCGTTCTGCTGCCGCATTTGCAGATCGCCTATCAGACCTATGGCGCGCTGAACGCGGAGCGTTCCAATGCGGTGCTGGTGTGCCATGCCCTGACAGGGGATCAGCATGTGGCCAGCGACAATCCGGTGACGGGCAAACCCGGCTGGTGGGAAACCATGGTGGGGCCGGGCAAGCCTATTGATACGGATCGCTTTTTCGTCATCTGCTCCAATGTGCTGGGCGGCTGCATGGGGACGACGGGGCCATCATCCTTCAACCCGCAGACGCACCAGCCCTGGGGGCTGGAGATGCCTGTCGTCACTATTCGTGACATGGTGAACGCACAGGCCATGCTGGTTGATCATCTGGGCATTGAGACATTGCTGTGCGTGGCCGGGGGGTCCATGGGCGGCATGCAGGTGCTGCAATGGGCGGTGAGCTACCCTGAACGGGTCTTCTCCGTCATGCCCATTGCAACGGGCGCGCGCCATTCGGCCCAGAATATCGCCTTCCACGAGGTGGGCCGGCAGGCAGTGATGGCCGACCCGGACTGGCGCGGCGGGCGCTACATGCTGGAAGGGGTGACGCCGTATCGGGGCCTGGGGGTTGCCCGCATGGCCGCGCATGTCACCTATATGTCGGATCAGGCGCTGCACCGTAAATTCGGACGCCGTTTGCAGAACCGGGCCATGCCGACCTTCGGCTTCGATGCTGATTTTCAGGTGGAGAGCTATCTGCGCCATCAGGGCGAGGCTTTCGTGCAGCGTTTTGATGCCAATTCCTACCTCTATGTGACCCGCGCGATGGATTATTTCGATATTGCGGCGGAACATGATGGCGTGCTGGCCAATGCCTTCCGGGGCTCGAAGACACGCTTTTGCATTGTCTCCTTCACCTCGGACTGGCTGTTCCCCACTGCGGAATCGCGCATCATCGTGCATGCGCTGAATGCGGCTGGGGCCAATGTGTCCTTCACTGAGGTGGAGAGCGACAAGGGGCATGATGCCTTTCTGCTGGATGAGCCGGAACTGTTCGCCATCGCCCGTGGCTTTCTCGACAGTGCCGCCCGTGCACGCGGGCTTCCTGCGGCGGGGAGGAGCTGATATGGCGGACAGGCTTCTGGATGAAAGCGCCGTGCGCCAGCAGGGCGGGCGTGTGGATCTGGTGGTGGTGGCCGAGATGGTGGAGCCCGGCGCGCGCGTGCTGGATGTGGGCTCGGGCGACGGCGCGCTTCTGGAATTGCTGGCCACCACGCGCGGCTGTGATGCCCGTGGCATCGAACTGTCTCGCGAGGGGGTAAATGCGGGTGTGGCGCGGGGCCTCGCCATCATTCAGGGTGATGCGGATGTGGACCTCGCCCATTATCCCGATGATGCCTTTGATTATGTCATCCTCTCCCAGACATTGCAGGCCACCCGCCGCCCGCGCTGGGTGATGGAGCAGATGTTGCGGATCGGCCGGCGGGCCATCGTCTCTTTTCCCAATTTCGGCCATTGGCGTTCACGGCTGGACCTGCTGGTGAATGGCCGTATGCCGGTGACGGAGAACATGCCCTTCGCCTGGTATGAGACGCCGAATATTCATTTCTGCACCATCCGCGATTTTGTGGCGCTGGCGCAGGAGCTGGATGCAACGATAGAAAAAGCCGTGGCACTGGATTCGTCCGGTCTGCGGGTGCGTTTCAACATGCCTTGGTGGGTGTGGAACATGATGGGTGAGCAGGCGGTGTTTCTGCTTTCCCGCAAGGGTGAACGCAGGGTGGACGCTGAGGGATGATGCCGGGCATCATCTCCCTGCTGGGCATCACATTTGTGCTGGGTGGCGCGAGTGTGCTGGCCGCACTGAAAACCCGCGATACGCAATGGCCCTTCGCCCTGGGCTTCTTCACCCTCTTGCCAGTGACTGTGGTGCTGGCGGTGATGGGGCAGGGCGCGCCATGGCGGCGGGTGATGCTCTGCGCTCTGGTGGCGCTTTATGTGGGGCGCATGCTCTACACGCTGTTCTTCTGGTTTGGGGCCACGGGAGCCTCGAAGCTGAAGGCGGATATGGGCACCGGCGCGCTCATCGCCTTGCCGCTGGTGCTGGTTTTCGTCTTTGGCTGGCTCTATCCCCTGCCTTTCTTCTCCGCCATGAACCGGGCTGGCCCCTTTGATCTGTGGGATGGCGCAACACTTGTGCTGTATGGGCTGGGCACGTTTTTCCATTTTGGGGCAGATTACCAGAAATGGGCCTTTCGCCAGCGGCCGGAGAACAAGGGCCAATTGCTGCGCCGTGGCCTTTGGGGCCTGTCCCGTCACCCCAATTATTTCGGGGATTTCCTGATTTATCTGTCCTTCGCCTGCGCCTCGGTCTGGCCATGGGGGCTGGTGGCACCGCTGGTCAATCTGGCGCAATATTTCGCTGATGCCATGCCGAAGAATGAGAAAATGTCTGCCACGCATTACGGGGCGGCATGGCAGGATTATTGTCGGCAGGTGCCGCAATTTCTGCCCCGGCTCTGGCCTGTTTCCAACAAGGATGCTTCAGGGCGCTGAGGGCGGGGCCTGCTCCCCGGCCGGGGGCGTGGATGTACATGTGACGGATGACGCCTTCTGCGACACGGACACACGCCCCGCAGATGCGCCGCCCGGCACAAGGGCAGGTTCCAGCACAGGCACGAGGCGCGTTCGACGGACTGGAACCGGGCGATAGAGCTGCTTTGTCGCCTCCACCACCAGAGCGCCGGCAAATGGCAGGGACAAGCGCCCGCCAATACGTTCGACAGCGACAGCCGTGCGCAGGAACCAGCGGCTGGGCGGGGCATAAAGTGCTTCATCCCACCCCACAGGTGTGAAAAGCGCCTCTCGCAGCAGGCTCACCACTTGCCCGCGTGAGAAGGGGCGACCATTGCCGAAGGGCGTGGTATCCAGCCGGGCCCATACACCGCGCCGGTTCGGCACCACCGCCAGAAGCCGGCCGCCCGGTGAAAGCACGCGCCACACCTCGCGCAGCATGTCTTCGGCGTCAGATGTCATTTCGAGTGCATGCACCACAATCACCCTGTCCATGCTGGCGGTGGGCAAGGGCAGCAGCATTTCATCCACCAGCGCGGTGGCGGGCGGGCCTTCCGGTGGCCAGCGCACCACGCCCTGTGCCGCAGGCATCATGGCGATGCAGCGCTCGGCCTCGTCCTGAAAGACGCCGAGATAGGGCGTGGCATAGCCCAGCCCGAGGACGGCCATGCCTGTAACATCGTGAAACCGGCGACGAATGACACGTCCCAGCAAACGACGCGTCATCACGCCGAGGGGTTGCGCGTAAAAATTTCGCAGGTCCACAACATCAAGATACATGCGCGCTTTCCGGCTCCTGTTGTTGGCTTGTTGAAGAGAAGCTGTGATGGTTCCCGTTTATGATACACACAGCCTTCAGCAATAGCCCGTGGCATTGTTGTGTCGCGGATGCTTCGGCGGGCGGTTAGGCTGGCCCGCCTTCATCACTTCCGGGAGAATGCCTGTGCCTGCCATTGTCCGCCTTGTGCCCTGCCTGAGTGACAATTATGCGGTGCTGCTGCATGACGACACCAGCGGCGTCACCGCCATCATCGACGCCCCGGAAGCAGCCCCCATCATCGCTGCGGCTGAAGCGGAAGGCTGGACACCATCCATGGTGCTGGTCACGCATCACCATGCCGATCATGTGCAGGCCATTCCCGAGCTGAAGGCCCGTTATGATCTCACCATTGTGGGACCGAAGGCGGAGGGAGCATCCATTCCTGATCTTGATATCGCCGTCAGTGATGGCGATGAAGTGAAGGTTGGCGCGCTGGTGGCGCAGGTGCTTTCCGTGCCGGGCCATACAGCGGGCCATGCAGTGTATCTGTTTGCTTCCGAACAGCTGCTCTTCGCCGGGGATACTTTGTTTTCTCTCGGTTGCGGTCGCCCCTTCGAGTGTCCGCCCGCCGTGCTATGGCATTCTCTGGAGCGCCTGCGCAAACTGCCGGATGATGTGCGTCTTTATTGCGGCCATGAATATACGCAGGCCAATGCTCGCTTCGCTCTTTCGGTTGATCCGGGCAACGATATGCTGAAGACCATGGCGCAGGCGATTGATGCCCGCCGCGCGGCCGCAGAACCCACCTTGCCTTCGCTTCTGGGGCTGGAAAAGCAGACCAATCCCTTCCTTCGGGCGGATGATGCGGCGCTTGCCGCGCGGTTGGGCCTGGCGGGTGCCGCAGCAGAAGAGGTGTTTGCCGAGTTGCGGGCCCGCAAGAACAATTTCCGTGGCTGAGGAGGAGAAAAGATGAACACCGTGCAGCAGGATCTTTCCATACTGACGGCAGAAGAGATCATTGCCCGTCTTGAACTTCAGCCGCACCCCGAAGGGGGGCATTTTCGTGAAACCTTTCGCGATGTGGCGGCCGGTGGCGGGCGCGGGGCTTCAACCGCCATTTATTTCCTGTTGCGCGCCGAGGAGCGCTCGCACTGGCACAAGGTGGATGCGGTGGAGATGTGGCACTGGCATGCCGGTGCGCCGCTGAACTTGCACATCGCCGAAGGTGTATATGGGGAGGATGCGCGGCAGACCATGACATTGGGGCCGGCCCTTCATCAGAACCAGCGCCCGCAAGGCGTGGTGCCGGCTCATGCCTGGCAGGCGGCGGAAAGCCTGGGCGCGTGGACCCTTGTGGGGTGCACCGTTGCCCCGGCCTTCGAGTTCGCCGGTTTTGAACTGGCCCCGACCGGGTGGGAACCGGGCCGGAAGATCGGTTCTGAATAACTGGAGTTGTGCGCGCCGTCTGCGGTATTGTTCGTATGAGTGGGCCTTGAGAGAGGGCTTTCCTCAGCCGCTGACGGCGGAAAGGGAAAGAATATCCGGCGCAACCATATCTGCGGTTTCTTCCGCCCCCATCAGGGTCAACAGCTTGGCGCGGGCCCGGTTGACCCTGCTCTTGATGGTGCCCACCGCACAGCCGCAGACATTGGCCGCTTCTTCATAAGAGAGACCGGCCGCGCCCACCAGCACCAGCGCTTCGCGCTGGTCATCCGGCAGATGGGTGAGGGCTTCTTCCATGGATTTGAGGGTGAGCGCCCACTCCTGCTCGGGCCCGGCGTGGTGGCTCTGGCCGGCCAGATGGGCCAGCCCATCACTCTCGCGGCGGCGCTTGCGGATATCAGTATAAAAACTGTTGCGCAGAATGGTGAAGAGCCAGGCCCGCATATTGGTGCCGGGCTCGAATTTGTCGATATTGGAAAGCGCCTTGAGCAGGGTTTCCTGCACCAGATCATCCGCCTCGGAGCGGCCGCGTGTCAGCGCGCGGGCAAAGGCACGCAAGGCGGGCAGCAGGGCGACGACCTGATTGCGCGGGTCTTCCGCGCCTTCCGGGCCTTCACGCGGAGCGTGGCCAGCGGGGCTTGTTGCCCGTGCGCTGGGCGAGCGCGGAGTGGGCTTCTGCGCTGGCCCCTGCCGGGCTCCACTTTTCAAATGGGGCATGTGCGATGTCACGTCCATGGCCCTCCATCCATCTTCCTTCTGGAAGGTCTGTTCCCGTGGAAGGGATGGGCGGCGCCTCAATGGGGCGAAATGCCGCATATCCCTTCGCTCATGAACGATAGCAGAGCGCGGGATGACGCGGATTGCAAGTGTCTTTTACGTGACCATTCGGGGGCGGAAAGGCATTTTTCGGCTGCGTGCGACGCAGCAAAAAGATTTGTACAAACAATATGTAAGCGTGGATCTTCTCAATTTCGAATCAGAATGCCTCCTGATGTGAGAAGGGCTTGCCAGGCGAAGCGTTCCGCAATCCGTTATTGGGGGTGTGCGTACGTCATACACCACCTTCAGGAGGTGTCCGGGCGCGTATTGCTGCTGCGCATTCCGCCTTTTTGGCCGGCCTGGGCGGCAAGAGCGCGATCCCTTGAGAAGCTGCGGTCTTCATTCGCCACATTCTGTCCGCCTTTTCGGCCGGCCTCGGAGGCCAGAGATCGGTTACGGAAAAAGCTGCGCTTTTCCGCAGGCACGCTTTCTCCACCTTTACGGGCGATGGCGCGGCGCTTCTCCTCATCCATGGCGGCAAACCCACGGCGTGACGGGCTTTTTTCTTTAGCAGAAGCAGGCTGAGCGGTTCGGGGCTCTTCCGGCACATGCTGTGTCTTGGCCGCGCCGGCCTTTTTGCTGCCGGGGTGAGGGGCCGACCGAGTGGCGCTCACGGCCTTGCCTGCGGCTTTTCCCATGGCCTTGCTCCTTTTGCGGACATGGTGATGCGCAAACAACGTGGCGCGCCCTTTCAGGTTCCAGAAGCGCGCCGGATTGCGGTGCATGAGCGATCAGCCTTGGCTTTCCTGCGGGGGGAAAGAGGCGCAGATCATGCCGCAGGAGCCGCGCTGGGAGACGCAGAGAGAGCCGCCAAGCTGGCCGGCGAAACCCTGCGCCAGATCCGCCCGGTTCATGATGTGCCGCACCTCATCTGTCAGCTCTGGCCTATCTGCATTGGCATGGATTCCCACGCAGACCTGCAATTTGCCCTCCCGCATGGCGCCTTCCAGCATGAATTGCGCGGGTGATGAGGCCGCCAGAGGCAGCAGGTCCAGCACCAGTTCCGCCACCATCAGCGCCAGCGGCACGGCCATATCAGTGGAGAGGGGTGCATCTTCCACCTCGACGGAAAGGCGCATGGGCTGATCTGCGCTGTTCTCAAGCAGACCGGCCATTTCGCGCAGCAATTCACCCAGATGCACGCGGGAACCATCCATGGCTTCATGCAGAATGCGATGGACAAGGGCGAGCGTATTGATGCGGATACGCAGTTGCTCGAAGCGCTGGCGATCCTCGCCCGCATGCAGGCCCGCGCCATACAGGCTGATGAGGGAAACGACAATCTGTAAGCTGTTCTTGATGCGGTGGTGAATCTCGCGCACCAGAGCTGTCTTTTCCGCCAGATTGGCTCGCAATCGGGCATCACGCTGGCGGACGGCGCTGGCCATGTCTTCCACCGCATGGCCCAGAACGCGGAACTCACTGGGGGCGGATTTCAGCAGGGTGGGGCGAAAGCCATAATGGCCCTGCGCATAAACCGCCGTGACCCGTCGCAGATACAGCAGCCAGCGCAAAATGGTGCTGTCTATCGCCACCCAGAGCGCAATCAGGCTGAGCATGGCAATAAGCGCGGGCATGGCGAAACTGGTAAGCATGGTGAGCGCATTGCGGCGCATCAGCTTTTCCGTGGGCAGAGCAAAGGCGGCTGTCAATCCGTCCCGCCTCAGAGGCACAAGGGTCCAGCTCCAGAGCTGGCCGGCTTCATCCCGGCGTTCCATAACTTTTGGATATGCCTTCAGGATGCGAGGGGTGGGAAAAAGACGGAGCGTTCCAGCGGGCGCATTACTGGCCAGTTCTGTTCCATCGGTATCCAGCAGGGCGATAATGCCTTCCGGCGGCAGCAATTCCCGCTTCATATGTGTGCTGAGCCAATTGGTCTTGATTTCCATGGCCATCTGCCGGCCTGCCGGATCATCAAGAGGGAGAAGGCCCAGAAGGGTCGGTGCGCTATTTCCCAAGCGATGCAGGGAGAGGCCGGCCACAGGGGGGCGAGGTGTGGTGGAAGGCTCCGGCATTACGGGCTGAAAATCGGCGCGTGCGGAGCAGAGCGGGGTTCCGGCCTGATCGAGCAGGGCGATATTGCCGGCAAAGGGCAGGCCCGCCACAGCCCCCGCCAGTATATCTGCACAGCCTTCCGCAGCCTGCCTGATCGTGGGCAGGCGCGCCAGATTCGCAAGAGCCGAGCTGGCCGTGAGGAACACATCCTCCATCTGCCCGGCGGCTGAGGCTGCCCCGCGCAGCAAACGTTCCTGCGCAGCCTGTTCCCGGTTCTGCACCAAGGCAAGGCCCTGCGAAAAGGTGAGGATGGTGATGGGAGCGAGCGCGAGAACCAACACCAGAACCAGCCGGCGGCGCACACTATCCAACAGGTGACGGGGGCGGCCCATGGCCGAGGCGAAAATGGCATGTCGCTCACGATGTCGGGCGGGTCTGGCGGAGTTTCGCGCGTCTGGTCCTTGACCTGTCACCCACCCCTCCGCTGCTGTGCGACATGGCTATCGCCTTCATAATGCTGAAAAAGCCGGATGGTTCCATCAAGCAGGGCGTGAAGCCGGGAAGGTGTGGAACTTTTATGTTCTGGCCGCGTTGAAGCTTACAGACTGAATGCCTGCCAGTGCGGGGCGTTGTGGATGAGCGATGGCGGGTAAAGGAGACAGGATGCCCAATTCGTCCCTTGTGAAGCAGTTGCCGGCCTTGAGGCGCTATGCGCGCGCCTTGCTGGGGGCGCAGCAGGCCGGGGATGTGGCCGTGCGTGAGACGCTCGAAGCCATGCTGGATGGGCGCGTGGAGGTGGATGTGGATGCTTCGCCGCGTGTGGCGCTGTATCGCGCCTTTCATCAGTTGCGTATGGCGGGGCGTGATGGGACGGCCAGCACGGAGGGGCAGCCTGAACTGCGCGCGGATCAACGTCTGCAATCTCTGGAGCTGTCATCCCGCATGGCGTTTCTGCTGACAGCCATGGAAGGGTTCTCCTATGCCGAAACGGCCCGCATTCTGGGCCTGGGCATGGGGCAGGTGGAAGCGCAGGTGATGGCGGCGCAGAGCGATATTGATCGCCAGACGGCCACGCGCGTGCTCATTATCGAAGATGAGTGGCTCATTGCGCTGGATCTGAAAACACTGGTGGGTGAGCTGGGGCACGAGGTTGTTGGCGTGGCCCCCACACGTAGCCGTGCTGTGGAAATGGCGCGCGAAGGTGGATTTGGCCTTGTTCTGGCCGATATTCAGCTTGCTGATGGTTCGTCTGGAATTGATGCCGTGGGAGATATTCTTTCCAGCTTCAATGTTCCTGTCATCTTTATCACGGCTTTTCCTGATCGCCTCTTGACGGGAGAACGCCCCGAACCAACCTATCTGATAGCCAAGCCGTTCCTGAGCGAAACGGTGAAGGCCACCATTGCACAGGCGCTCTTCTTTCATGAGGCCGAGCGGGCTGTGGCAAAGGCGGGCTCCGCCGGGGCGCAAGAGATTGGCCGGTTTTCCTGAAGATGACCCAATGGAGGGTTTCATGGCCGATACTGCCGAGAACAACGTGACTTTGGACCATCTGCGCAAGGAACTGAGCCAGATGCGTGAAGAGCTGGCTCACATGCTGGAAAATGCCGGCGAGAGTGCTCGCACCAAGGCGAAGGAAACTGCGGAAAAGGCTGAGCATATGGCGGGCGAAGCCTCGCGTGTGGCGGGGCGGGGCTGCGGCGCGCTGAAGGAAACCGTGCGCGAGCAGCCGGTGACGGCCTGTGCCGTGGCCGCAGGTGTTGGCCTTCTTGTCGGCCTGTTGCTGCATCGTCGGTGATACTGGCGTTTCCGCCTGAGGTCTGGCTTTACTGTGAGGCCGGTGTGGAATGATCGCCTGACATGAGCCCTCGTGCCCTGTGGTGCGGGGGTTTTGTTTGTGTGTGGTTGCGGGCTTACGCCTCTGGGTGGGGGGGCTGAATGCCCATGCTGCACAAGGCGTTGCGCAGGCTGGCTCCGCTGTAGGGCTTATCCAGCCGGAAGATGGCGGAGAGGTTGCTGAACTCCTCCTCCAGTTCCGCCCATGCGTGACCACTGGCGATGATGATGGGCAAGGTGGGGGCAAGGTCGCGCAGTGCCTGCACTACTTTAGTACCAGACATATCGGGCAGGCCGACATCTACAATGGCCAGCATGAAGGGGCCGCAATGTTGCGGCGTTTCTGGCGCAGCACCTGCTGGGCAGGGTGCAGCCAAAGCGGATGATGAAGAGGCGCTGTGCGCGCTGCGCACATGATGAAGAGCTGCCGCGCCATGAGGCGCAGTGGTGACATGAAAGCCCATATCTTCCAGCGCATGGCGGGCGGCGAGCGCCACGATGGGGTCATCCTCCACCAGAAGAATGGCTTCGCGCCCACTTGCCCCGGCCTCCACGGCACATCTCCCCCTTGTTTGCCTCCAGAAAGGCCGCTGACGGGTGTGCTGCGTATTTTAGCGGTGCACTCACGCCTGATGGCCGGAGGCATCATGGCCATCTTTCCAGCCAGGGGGAAGGGCCGGAAGGCGGACCGGGAGATGAAGCAGACATGAAAAAGGGCCGGACCCATGGCCCAGCCCTTATGATTAAGGTCCATTCCGCAGCGTGGTGGCTGTCGGAAGAGAGAACTCAGAGCATGGCCGGCAGAACCCGATCCGGCGGGCGATGGCCATCCATGAAAGTCTTGATGTTCACAATGACCTTTTCGCCCATATCCACGCGGCCTTCCAGCGTGGCGGAGCCAAGATGCGGCAACAGCACCACCTTGCCCTGACGGGCGAGGCGCACCAGCTTGGGATTCACGGCCGGTTCCTGCTCGAACACATCCAGACCTGCGCCGGCAATGTCACCGGATTCGATCAGACGGGCGAGGGCGCTTTCGTCGATCACTTCACCGCGCGCGGTGTTCACCACGAAGGCTTCCGGCTTCAGCAGCTTGAGGCGACGCGCGGAAAGCAGATGGAATGTGGCCGGCGTATGCGGGCAGTTGATGGAAACGATATCCATCCGGGCCAGCATCTGGTCGAGGCTGTCCCAATAGGTGGCGTCCAGCGTCTCTTCCACGGCGTGCGGCAGACGGTGGCGATTGTGATAGTGGATCTGGAGGCCGAAAGCCTTGGCGCGCCGGGCGACAGCCTGCCCGATGCGCCCCATGCCGATGATGCCAAGGCGCTTGCCCCAGATACGACGGCCGAGCATCCATGTCGGCGACCAGCCGGCCCAGTCCTCGCCTTCATTGGTCATCACCTGCGCGCCTTCCGCGATGCGGCGCGGCACGGCGATGATGAGACCCATGGTGAGGTCCGCCGTATCCTCGGTGAGAACACCGGGCGTATTGGTGACGGTGATGCCCCGGTTGAGGGCGGTGGCCACGTCGATATGGTCCACACCATTGGAGAAGGAAGCGATCAGGCGGAGATTCTCTCCAGCCTGGGACAGCACAGCCGAATCAATCCGGTCCGTCACTGTCGGCACAAGCACGTCGGCTTCCTTCACAGCCTGAACAAGCGCGGCCTGATCCATAGGGGTATCATCGACGTTCAGACGTGCGTCGAAGAGTTCCCGCATACGCGTTTCCACCGATTCCGGCAGTTTGCGTGTGACGACGACCAGCGGTTTGCGGCGCACCATGGGCACTCCCCCATTCCCCATTTTTTAACCGTTCTCCCCCGTCTATCAGACAGGCGGGGAAACACAAAGCGCCCTTTCGCACTGCGGTCTTGACGAAGCGCGGGTGCAGGCGCACTTCCCCACGGTGTAAAACACTGTGAAAGGACAGAGCTGATGTTGCCGATGGCGCGACCTTTGGGCCTGCGAAGCCTTGCCATTCTTGCACTTGCTTTCGCGGTGACCGCTGGCGCGGACAAGCCGGCGGAGGCTGCGGGCAACAGTGTAACCGGCTTGCCTGTGCCACGCTTCGTTTCACTAAAGGCGGACAAGGTTAATGTGCGCAATGGCCCGAACCGGAACCACGATGTGGCCTGGATTTTTTCCCGCGCGGGCCTTCCCGTTGAAGTAACAGCGGAATTTGAAACCTGGCGGCGCATTCGTGATTCTGATGGATCGGAGGGCTGGGTGTATCACTCATTGTTGTCCTCCCGCCGCACGGCCTTGATCGCCCCCTGGAAGAAAGAGGGTACCGTGCCGCTGCGGGATGAACCGGCGGAAACGGCCGAAGTTGTCGCCCAGCTTGAACCGGGTGTGCTGGGCACGGTGAGGGAATGCAACGGCAAATTCTGCTATCTGGAGGGCAAGGGTTTTGAGGGCTATGTGGCCCAGCCCGAGCTATTTGGTGTCTATCCTGACGAAAAGATCGAGTGACGCAAAATTGCGTGATGCGAAGGCCCGGCCAAACAGGCCGGGCTACTCCGCAAATGGCGCGTTCATGCGCTGCAAAGGCAGGGACAATCCCCTGAAAGGCTTGTTTGGCGCGTCATGCTCGGGCATCGTGCGCCCCATATGAAAGGGGCACCGCCCGGCGCGTGATTGCGCGTGCGCTGTTGCCTTCCCGCCCCCTTTGCCTTGTCCGGTGCGTGCTGGTTGAGCCTGACACTTCAGGCCCGGCAGGCGCGCTCGCCCGGAATGCCGAACTGGAAAGCCGATGTCCCCACATCCCCGCCCCATCAAGCCCGGTGACCATGTGTTTCTGGTGGATGGCTCGTCCTTCGTGTTCCGGGCCTATTTCCAGTCCATCAATCAGGACAGGAAATATAATTTCCGCTCGGACAGGCTGCCGACAGGGGCGGTGCGGCTGTTCTGCAACAAGCTGTTCCAGTTTGTGCGCGAAGGGGCGATGGGCATTCGCCCCACCCATATGGCGATTATCTTCGACAAGTCGGAGGCCTCCTTCCGCAAGGAGCTTTATCCACAATACAAGGCCAATCGTCCGCCGCCGCCAGATGAGTTGATTCCCCAGTTTCCCCTGATGCGGGAGGCGGTGCGCGCCTTCGGCCTTATTCCCGTGGAGCAGGCGCGTTACGAGGCGGATGACCTGATCGCCACCTATGCCCGGCAGGCTACGGCAGCCGGGGCCGATGTGCTGGTGGTTTCCGCTGACAAGGATCTGATGCAGATCGTTGGCCCCAAGGTGGGGATGTATGATCCGGCCTCGGGCGAGAATGGCCGGGCGGGCGCGCGGCCGGAGCGCCGCATCGGTGTGGCCGAGGTGGAAGAGTATTTCGGCGTGGGCCCGGAGCAGGTCACCGATGTGCAGGCGCTGGCGGGAGATTCCACCGATAATGTGCCCGGCGTGCCCGGTATCGGTATCAAGACGGCGGCGACCCTGATCCGGGAATTCGGGGATCTGGAGACATTGCTGGCGAAGGCGGAAACCATCAAGCAGCCCAAGCGTCGCCAGTCCCTGATCGAGAATGCGGAGGCCGCGCGCATCTCCAAGACCCTCGTGACCCTGGTGCAGGATGTGGACGTGGAGGTGCCGCTTGAGGATCTGGTGCTGGAAGCGCCGAATCCGACCCATCTGGTCGCCTTCCTCAAGGCCATGGAGTTCACCACCATCACCCGGCGTGTGGCGGAAGCCTATGAGGTGGATGCCGGCGCGGTGGACCCGGATTCGAAACTGGCCCCGGATGGCGGCCTGTTTACACCCGGCGATGAAACTGTGGCGCAGTCAAACCCAGGCAAGGCCGAAAAGCCGGCAGAGCAGGCCGCGGGCAGGGATGGGGCCGCAGAGATTGGCGAGCAGGTGATGACGCCTTCCGCGCTGGCCCAGTCCCGCGCTCAGCAGGCGCGCGCCTTGCCGGTGGACCACAAGACATACGCCACCCTCACCACGCCGCAGGAGCTTGAAGCATGGTGCACTCGGGCCATGGATCAGGGTGTGGTGGCCTTCGATACCGAAACCACATCACTGGACCCGATGTCGGCCGATCTGGTCGGCGTTTCGCTGGCCCTCGCGCCGGGTGAGGCCTGCTACATTCCCCTTGGCCATCGCGGTGGGGAAGGGCTGTTCAGCGACGGGCTTCTTGGTGGCCAGATTCCGATGGAAGAGGCGCTGAAGCTGCTGCGCCCCATGCTGGAGGACAAGGGCACCCTCAAGATCGGCCAGAATGTGAAATATGACCAGTTGGTGCTGAAGCGTCATGGCATCACGGTGGAGCCGGTCGATTGCACCATGTGCATCTCCTATGATCTGGATGCAGGGCGTCATAATCACGGCATGGATGATCTTTCCGTTCGCCATCTGGGGCACACGCCAATTGCCTTTACGGAAGTGGTTGGCAAGGGCAAGGCGCAGATCACCTTCGACAAGGTTTCGATCGAGGCGGCCTCCGGCTATGCGGCGGAAGATGCGGATGTGACCTTCCGCCTGTGGCAGGTGCTGAAACCGCGTCTGGTGGCAGAAGGCAAAACCACCGTTTATGAAACGCTGGAGCGCCCGCTCATTCCCGTGCTGGTGCGCATGGAGGAGCGGGGCATCTCCATTGACAAGGCCCTGCTGGCGCGCCTGTCTTCGGAGTTTGCCCAGAAGGCGGCAGGCATCGAGGCCGAGATATGTGAGCTGGCGGGCGAGAAGATCAATGTCGGCAGCCCCAAGCAGATCGGTGAAATCCTGTTCGGCAAGCTGGGCTTGCCCGGTGGCAGCAAGACGGCGACGGGGGCGTGGTCCACGCGCGCCAATGTGCTGGAAGATTTGGCGGAGCAGGGGCACACACTGCCGCAGAAAATTCTGGAATGGCGTCAGCTTTCCAAGCTGCGCTCAACCTATACGGATGCGCTGCCCAATTATGTGAATGCGCAGACCCAGCGTGTGCACACCTCCTATGCGCTGGCGGCCACTACCACAGGCCGGCTCTCCTCTTCTGATCCGAACGTGCAGAATATTCCCGTGCGCACCGAAGAAGGCCGGCGCATTCGCCGCGCTTTTGTGGCCGCGCCGGGCCATCTGCTGCTCTCTGCGGATTATTCGCAGATTGAGCTACGCCTTCTGGCGGAGATCGCCGATATCGAGGTGTTGCGGCAGGCTTTCAAGGAGGGGTTGGATATTCACGCCATGACGGCATCCGAGATTTTCGGCGTGCCGGTGAAGGATATGCCCGCCGAGGTGCGCCGACGGGCCAAGGCGATCAATTTCGGCATCATCTATGGCATTTCGGCCTTCGGGCTGGCCAACCAGCTTGGCATTCCGCGTGAGGAGGCCGGGCAATATATCAAGCGCTATTTCGAGCGCTTCCCCGGCATTCGCGATTATATGGAGGAGACGAAAGTCTTCTGCCGCGAGCATGGTTATGTGGAAACGCTGTTTGGCCGGCGTTGCCATTATCCCGATATTGCGGCCAAGAACCCCTCCATCCGGGCCTTCAATGAGCGCGCGGCTATCAATGCCCGGTTGCAGGGCACGGCGGCGGATATTATTCGCCGCGCCATGATCCGCATGGAACCGGCACTGGATGAGGCCGGGCTGAAGGCGCGCATGCTGTTGCAGGTGCATGACGAACTGGTGTTCGAGGTGCCGGAGGGTGAGGCGGAAAAAACCATTCCCGTGGTGCAGCAGGTGATGGAAGGGGCGGCGGCCCCGGCCGTACAGCTTGTTGTGCCCCTGGAGGTGGAAGCCCGCGCGGCCCGGAACTGGGATGAAGCACATTAAATAGCAAATTATAGATGTGATTTAATTTAATCTCATTTTTTCGTGTTGAATTTCTGAAAACGTAGTCATAGGATGTGAAATAGAGGAGGCAAGGCCTCCACCCTGTTTCGCGCCTGTCTGCATTCGGAGTTCTGCACATGGCCATTTCTGATCTGGCCGCCCGTCCTTTGCCCGTCCGTGCCCGCATGGAGCCTTTGGCGCGCCTGCCGGTGTTTTTCGGGCTTCAGGGGCGTCGGGTTCTTGTGCTGGGTGGCACCAGCGCCGCAGCCTGGAAGGTTGAGTTGCTGTCCGC
Organism: Haloleucobacter albus; assembly: GCF_052492075.1. NCBI lineage: Bacteria > Pseudomonadati > Pseudomonadota > Alphaproteobacteria > Hyphomicrobiales > Xanthobacteraceae > Haloleucobacter > Haloleucobacter albus. Next base: position 116,018 of record NZ_JBQWAS010000029.1, on the reverse strand, counting down.
CGCCGGTGCGGTGGTGGATGCGGTTGCGCCGGAGATGAGCTGCGAGATGGTGCAGGTCGCCGCCTCACCGCCACAGGGGCCAATCACCCTTCATGTTCGGGACTGGTCTGCGTCGGATCTGGAGGGTGCTGCACTGGCGATTGGTGACAGCGCGGATGAGGCCGAGGTGACGCGGTTCGTGGCTGCCGCCCGCGCGGCTGGCGTGCCCGTGAACATGATCGACAATCCCGCCCCCAGCGATTTCACTTTCGGGGCGATCGTCAACCGCTCGCCATTGGTGGTGGGTATCTCCACGGATGGCGGTGCTCCGGTTTTCGGGCAGGCTGTGCGCGGGCGCATTGAGGCGTTGCTGCCGGCCGGTTTCCGGGGCTGGGCCTCGGCGGCCAAGGTCTGGCGGGAAAATGTCTCCGGCCTTTCCACCCGCGCTCGCCGCACCTTCTGGGAGCGTTTCTCGCAGCGTGCTTTGCAGAGGCCGCACAATGTACCGGATGAGGCAGACCGCACCGCCCTTCTCTCAAACCTTGAGAGGGTGGGAGAGGATGCGGGGCGGGGCGGTTCCGTCGTGCTGGTAGGGGCCGGGCCGGGAGACCCGGAATTGCTGACCCTGAAGGCCGTGCGCGCCCTGCAATCGGCTGATGTGGTTCTTTACGATAATCTCGTTTCGTCTGAGGTGCTGGATTTTGCCCGACGCGAGGCGAAGAAGATGCTGGTGGGCAAGATTGGCCATGGCCCCTCCTGCAAGCAGGATGACATCAACCGCATGATGGTGAGCCTTGCCCGTGAGGGCCGCCGCGTGGTGCGGCTGAAGGGGGGCGAGCCGATGATTTTTGGCCGGGCGGGCGAGGAAATCGCCGCCTGCCGCGCGGCGGGTGTGCCGGTCGAGTCCATTCCAGGTATTTCCGCACCGCAAGGGGCCGCAAACCGCCTTCTGACCTCACTGACCCATCGCGATCATGCCCGGCGGCTGCAATTTGTCACCGCTCATGGCCGGGATGGAAAGCTGCCGAAGGATCTGGATTTCAAGGCGCTGAGTGATCCGGCCGCGACAACGGTGGTCTATATGCCCCGGCGCACGCTGGGCGTTCTGGTTGCCGCTCTTGAAATTGCAGGGGCAGACCTGTCCACCCCGGCGCTGGCGATTTTCTCGGCCACGCGCCCAGATGAGAAGGTGGTGGCCGCACCGCTTGGCCAGTTGGAAGCGGCCGTTTCCGCTGCACATGAGGCTGGGGCAGAAGGGCCATGCCTTGTGCTTTATGGCCATGCACTGGCGGAAGCCGCCGCACTGCCGGCGGATGTCTGGCCGGGTGAGGCCGCGCCGATTGCTGCTGTTGCGGCAGGCTGAAGCCGCAGAGGAAACCGTGGGGGCTGTGCAAAATGGAAAAGGGGCCGTAAAGGCCCCTTTTTGATGTTTCAGACCCGGCTCAGGCCGGCATCTGATAATCCAGCCACTTGCCTTGTGGCAGATCATAGATGCGCCCGGTGAAGTCCATCTCCGGCAGGCACATGCGCACAATGGCCTCTGCGGCGACTTCCGGCGCGGGCAGGGTCATCGGATCTTCGCCGGGGAAAGCCTTGGCGCGCATGTTGGTGCGGGTGGGGCCAGGGTTGAATATATTAATCTTGAGCTGGCTGTTGATGCTTTCAGCCGCCCATGTCCGCGCCATCGTCTCAAGGGCGGATTTGCAGATGGCATAGGGCCCCCAATAGGCCTTCGCCTTGTGCGGGGAGCCGGAGGAAACCATCACCACGCGCCCGGCTGGGGCCAATCGCAGCAGAGGATCAAACGAACGCACACAGCGCCAGTTGGCCGTGACATTCAGCGCGAAGGTCGAATCCCAATCCTTGGGGAAGACATGGCCCAGAGGGGAAAGCGGCCCCAGCGTGCCGGCATTGGCCACATAGATATCCAGATGCCCGTATCGCTCGAACAGGGCTGCGCCCAGCCGGTCGATTCCTTCGGAATCCGTCAGGTTCAACGGCACCAGCGTGGTGCTGCCGCCAATGGCCTGAATGGCGTCATCCAGCTCTTCCAGTCCGCCCTGTGTACGTCCCACGGCGATGACATGCGCGCCGGCTTTCGCCAGCGCCAGCGCCGTGGCTGCGCCAATGCCGCGCGTTGCACCGGTGACAAGGGCGACCTTCCCGGCGAGGGGACGATCGGTAACATGCTCGGCAGGGGCCGGGTTCGGCGTGCCGGCGGGGCTGTCAGTCATGAAAGGATCTCAACTTTGTTGGCGGGCTCAAAGCCAGCCGCGCAATTTGAAGAAGACATAGGGCAGAATGCCGGAGAGCACCATGGCTGCAAGTGTGAGCGGATAGGCAAAGCTGACTTGCAGCTCCGGCATGTGGGAAAAGTTCATGCCATAGATGGAGGCGATCAGCGTGGGTGGCATGAGCACCACGGAGAGCACGGCGAATATCTTGATGATATTGTTCTGCTCCAGCCCCACCATACCGATGGTGGCATCCAGCATGAATTGCAGCTTTCCGCTCATGAAGGCTGCATAATCCGAAAGGCCGGCGACATCGCGGCTCATGGATTTGATGGAAATTTTCGATTCCCTGGTCACCGAAAGGCCGGCCGCATCCGCACCCAGGAACGACAGGAGGCGTTGCAGGGAGGCCAGGCTCTCCCGCGTGGCGGAAAGCAGGCGCTCCTTGCGGCCAATCTCGGCGAGAATATCGCGATAACGCTGGCTGGCGTTGCGCCGGTTGCCGTTTTCATCATGATCGAAGACACGCCGGGAGAGGCCATCCACCTCCATGCCGATCTGCTCGAGCATATCGGCGCCACGATCCACCACGGCTTCCAGAATTTCGATGAGAATTTTTTCGCCGGTCACGTCAAGCGGGCATGTGCGGGCCAGATGTGTGGCGACAGCCTTGAACACGCGGGGTTCGGCATAGCGCACGATGATGAGCTGATTGCCGCAAAGAATGAAGGTGACAGCCGTCCCTTCCGCAATCTGTGTATCCGCATCCCGGCAGAGCAGGGAGGCGGTCATGTAACGTGCGCCATTCTGCACATAAAGACGGCTGGATTGCTCGATCTCCACCATCTCTTCATGCGTGGGAATTTCGATTCCCGTCGCACGCTCCACCGCAGCTTCTTCGGCTTCGGTGGGGCAAATCATGTCAATCCAGACCGCCGATGGAAGATCCGGGCTGTTATCGGCCGGAGTTTCCGCTTGCAGATGCCCATCGGCGGGCAGGTAGGAGAGGATCATGGCGTGGGCTTTCGGGCAAACCTGCTTTGGGCATCCCTGTGAAGGGGCACCATGGACGGCCCCTTCTAGCCTTTTTATCCACGCATATGAAACTGCTCGTCATTCCCGGCCTTGCGCCACGCCGGCCGAAGCCGGTGTGGATCAGGCAAAGAGGTGGTCAATCTCCCGAAGGGTGACGATCCGCTTGGGGGTGGTGCCCCCCGTCTGCACGCTCTTGGGCGTGGCGGAATTTACGGTCTGCTGTTCGCCCGCCTGACGAGCGGCAGCGGCAACGGCGGGAATGCCGATCGTATGCCACTGCTGGCTCTGCGCCTGACGCGCGGGATCGTTCTCGAACCGCTGGGACTGCGCCTGCGACGACTGATGGGTGGACATGTCCTTCTCCTTGGCGACACCGTGCCTTCTGCACGGCACCTGAACTTTCAAGACCCCCATCGAATGGGCATGAACTGCGTCAAAACTATGCGCGCGATGCGTCTTCTCTGGGGTCTTGTGGATAGAAGGCACCTGAATGCTTGAGAAACTCCAAACATGCCTGCTGAAAGGTGAGAGCCTGCGGCATTTCTGCAACGCTTCATCAGAAGGCGACGCGCATGTTCGCTCAGCCCTTCAAGCGCGCCGGGCATTGGGTTAATGCAGTTTTGGTTAAGGGGGAGGCTCCCTTACATGGCATGGGGAAGAGACAAGATGATGTGGCGGGCTGCCGGGGCGCTTCTACTCGGATTGGCACTTGGCGGATGTATGAACGCAACCTTGGCGCCAACGTCGGACGGAGTCTTGACATCGCGAGATAAAAAACTGCTCGCGAACAAGCCATACCCGAATGTGAAGCCGCAGGGCCGGTATGCGCGGCATATTGTCGATTATCCGACAAGCAAAAAGCCGGGTACTGTCGTTGTCGATACGCCGAACAAGTTTCTTTATTATGTTCAGGGTGATGGCAAAGCCATTCGTTACGGTGTAGCCGTGGGCGAAGAGGCTCTGGCCTTCCATGGCAATGCCCGTGTGGGCCGCAAGGCCGAGTGGCCGGGCTGGACGCCGACGCCGGAAATTCATCAGCGTATTTCCGGTCTGCCGTCTTATGTGGAGCCGGGGGCGCATAACCCCATGGGCGCGCGTGCGCTGTACCTCTATCAGGGCAAGCGCGATACGCTGTACCGCATTCACGGCACCAATCAGCCGGAATTGATCGGTCAGGCTATCTCTTCCGGCTGCATTCGCATGCTGAATGAAGATGTGATCGACCTTTACAACCGCGTGCCCAGCGGCGCGGAAGTTGTTGTGCTTTGATTGTATCGTGAAGATCAAAAAAGGGCGTCGCATGTGAGTGCGACGCCCTTTTTTGTAGCTGTATGTTTGAGAAAGACCTCTCAGGGCATAAGCGGCTTTGGTGCAGGCAGAGGCACAGGGGCTGCTTGGGCGGTCTGCCGGGCAAGCACGGGCGTGCGGTTGCGGAGTTTCCAGCGGCAAAGCTTGTAAGATTTGCGCCGCTTGGCAAGGTCCACATGAATGTGGTCCTCATGATAGCCATCTGAGCCGGGGCCCAGCACAGTGGCGAATCGTTCGCAGGCGCTCTGCTTCATCGCCAGTGCGAGCGGGGCGGGAAGCCCTGCCTTGATGGTGAAGGTGCGCCCGTCGCTGAGTTCAAATCCACTCACATCCATGGCATTGCCAAAGCCATGCTCGCTGATGCGGGCGCCCTTCTTGCGATTGCGCCCCCGGCAGGCATAGGAGGAGGCAACTTTCAGCATTTCCAGACGCGCCCCGAGTTGTTCCACTGCGGGCGCAAGATCTTCTCGTGTCCAATCCAGAATTGCGACCACCATTTCGCAACTCATTGTGGCTCCGGGTCTGAGGCGAACAAGGTTGCCATCGGCCAGCCTTATACCATCCAGCCGCACCGGCTGGGGCAGAGAGCAGGGGCGGGGCACTTTCAGGTTTTCAACGGCCGCAGCCTCGATCACGCCGGCTTTGACAAGCTCGGTGCAGAGTGCCGGCATCTCGTCTTCCGTTGAAACATGCACGCCACGCACGGTGTTTTGTGCGGCAGCTGTTGCCGGCTGCTGCATGACCGTTTCTGCTGGCGCGCCATCGCGTAGTAGCTCCACCGGGCGGATTGGCGGCATGGGGGCAGAGGCCGGAGCCGCCTCTGCTGATGTGATGATGGCGACTGAAAGCAGGAGGCCAGCCCAAAGCGTGGTGCCTCTGCCCTTGGCAGGGGCGTGGCGCGGGAGATTGCGAGGCGCAGTGACGCCGGCGTTGGCGGAAGCGGATGTCAGCATATCCCGCTCACTTTAATGGGCGATGCCGTGAGGGTCGATCATTCCGTACCCTTCCCGAGAGGTCGCTCACAGTTTGAGGGGCCAGAGGAAAAGCGGAGCTTTGTCAGAAATTCAACCACTGAGTGTATGATCCGTTCTGGATGCGGAGGAGCATGATGTGGAAGCGATGCCTATATCGCGAGGGAAGAAGGTCGCCTTTGGCGCGCTGGAGCCTGCATTTGGCCTTCTTATCCGCTTTTCTCCTCCTTCTGGCATCCTATATGGCGTCCACGAACCAGATTTCGGCAATCTCCGCCGCACAGCTCATGATTGTGTCGTCGGGAGTGGCCTGTTTGGCCAGTGGGATGGGCAGCATTGCCTTTGTGCGATTATGGGAAAATGGCTGGATCGGAATGGGGCGCGCCTGCTGGGCCATAATCATCAGCGCTGCTGTGCTGGCGGGCCCTGTGATTCTGATCGCGCGAGATGTGGCCGGCTCGCAAATGCAGGATGTCTCCACGAATCCTGATGATCCGCCGCGATTTCGGGCGCTGATAATGGCGCATCCGCAAGATATTCTGGCTCTGCTAGGGCTTGAGGAGCTGTCACGTCGCCCGATGAAGAGCGGCGCGTTGAAGACACTTGAAGTGGCTTCTATGCCGGGAGATGTTTTTCAGAAGGTATTGGCAGAAATGCGAGCGCGTGGCTGGCGCTTTGCTTCGGATCTTACTGGAAAGTGTGGGGAAAATCCTGAACTCTGTGTAGAGGCTGTCGCGGACTTCTCTGTAACGCGCCGGACTTTTCACATTGTTTTTCGTGTGCGAGAGGCAGGAGGACTGTCTCTGGTAGATATCCGGCTGGTTCCTAGGGATGCGGGCTCTGGTTTCAGTGAGGGGGAGGCGCTGCTTCAGTCTGTTCTGACAAATCTCAAGCGCCGGATGCAGAGTGGTGATTCCTGAATGGCTTGCTCTTGTCAGGCCGGGAGCGGCTGCATGAGGTCCGGCCCGTCATTATGGACATTGTTCACGGCGCTGGAGACTGGCCAGGATTCAATATCCCGAGCCGGGCAGGGACGTAGCAGTTCATATGGGTCTGGTGCGGTGAGGAAGCTGCTGATGTCGTTGCGTGCCAGAATCACGGGCATGCGATCATGCAGCATTGCAACGGCCTCATTTGCGGGGCAGGTGAGGATGGTGAAAGTGCGTAGCCACTGGCCGGAGGCCGGATCTTTCCAGCCTTCCCATAAGCCTGCTAACGACATGGGCGCCCGGTTTTTGAGAGTGATGTAAAAGGGGCGTTTCGTATTTTCGTGGCGCTGCCACTCATAAAAGCCATCCGCTGGAATGATGCAGCGGCGCTTTTTGGTCCATGCTGCGCGAAAGGAAGGCTTTTCCCGCACAGTTTCGCTGCGGGCATTTATCAGTCGAGCTCCTCCGCTGCTGTCCTGGGCCCAGACAGGGACAAGCCCCCATTTCAGAAGGGAGAGAACGCGGTGTCCGTTTTCCGGATTGCGTCGCAAGACAAGCAGCTTCTGTGTGGGGGCGGCATTGTAACGGGGAGGTGTATTGGGCAGGGGCGCATCTTCCGCCTTCACACCATAGAGGCGTGCATAGGCGGTGGGAGGCATCTGCTGAACAAAGCGCCCGCACATGAGTCAGCGGATCAGGCGATAGTGGCCGGTGATGGAGGGGTCGCCTTCAGTGAAAACCCGCTCTTCTGACACGAGATGTTCCAGATGGGCGAGGACCGTGAGAGAGGCTGCGTCCACCAGGCGCGGATCAAGGCCAATATAAATACCGCGCACCAACTCCTGAATTGTAGAAGCGTTTCGGTCAAGCCCGCGCAGAATCGCAGCTTCGCGAGCCATGCGATGGTCCAGATAGTGTTTGACGAAGGAGGGCGCGTTCTGAACCGGGCCGCCATGGCCGGGCAGGTAGAGCTGTTCGTCACGGTGCCCGAGAATTTCCAGCGAGCGAATATAGTCCCCCATTGCGCCATCCGGTGGTGCGACGATGGAGGTGGCCCATGCCATGACATGATCGCCGGAAAACAGAAGGCCCTCTTCAGCCAGAGCAAAAGCCAGGTGATTGGCTGTGTGGCCGGGGGTAGCGATGGCGCTCAGGGTCCAGCCGGGGCCGGTGATGGTGTCCCCGTGCAGCAAGGTGAGGTCCGGGTTGAAATCCGTATCAACGCTGGCATCCAGCCGGTTGACTTCACCAATATGCAGGGGGCGCGCAGCTTCATGCGGGCCTGCGCCAACTGTGCGCGCGCCGGTGGCAGCCTTGAGAGGGGCGGCGGCTGGTGAATGGTCGCGATGGGTATGAGTGGCGATGATGTGGCTGACCTCTTCCCCCTTCACGGCGTGCAACAGGGCATCAATATGCGCTGGCAAATCAGGGCCGGGGTCGAGGATGGCGACACGACGATGGCCGATAATATAGGTGCAGGTGCCGGTAAAGGTGAAGGGAGAGGGGTTGGGCGCCACGATACGACGCACAAGTGGCGTGATTTGCTCCACCTGTCCGGCGGGAGCATCAAATTCACGCGAAAAGGGAATGTCCGCACTCATGCCTTAAAGCTAGAGCATTTTCGCTTCGACTGAACAAGCGAAAATGGACGGAAGCGCTATGGGGCTTTCCACATTTGTGGCCAGAGGCGATGTTCAAAGCATTGTGCAAACGGGAAAAGCCCGCTGCTTGCGCAGCGGGCTTCCCGATCAAGTCGACCCAGAGGGATCAGAACTTGTAGTTCACGCCAGCCTTGATGGTGTGATACTTGTTGTCGTGCTCAAAGGTCGGGATGTTGGTCAGGATGTTGTTGGTCGCGCCAGCAGCCGTGCCCAGATCGACGTACAGGTATTCAGCCTTGAACGTCCAGTTGTTGGTGATGGCGTATTCAGCGCCACCGCCGATGGTCCAGCCCCAGCGGGTGCTGGAGGAGTCAAGAACGTTCGGGAAGGTCGTGGTGTTGAACTTGGCCTTGCCGTAGGCAGCACCACCGGTGATGTAGGGCATGAACCGGTCGAAGGCGTAGCCGAGACGAGCGCGGATGGTGCCGAAGTAGTCAAGCTTCACGGAAGCCGTGTCACCACCGATCCAGTTCTCGGAGTACTTGGCTTCGATGTCGGACCACTGCAGGTCGGTCTCGAGACCGATCACCACATTGTTGGCCAGCTGATAGTTGTAGCCGATCTGACCGCCAGCGAAGAAGCCGGAGCTGTTCAGATCAACGCCAGGAGCGGTGACGGGAGCCAGAGTGGCGTAAGACACGTTGGTGTCGCCGCCGCCGAAGCCGAAGTTGGCACCGATGTAGAAACCGGTCCAGGAGAACACGGGGGCCGGAATGGCCTTGACCGGATACTTCACCGCCAGATCGGCAGCAGCAGCCGGGACAGTGAGCGCAGCCACAGCAGCAGTGGCGAGAAGGAACCGCTTCATATTATCCCCCTTGATGGGTTTACTACCCGATTTGAATATCGGGCCTCTCGGGTCGTGAACGTCGCCCCCTTGGGCCCGTTCAATGAATGTGGTTGTAGCAGGGTGTCGGCGGAATGTCCGTAGCTTTCATGCCACAGTGAGGAAAAATGGAGAGGCTTCAAACGAGGGAATCGCTACCATGATACCTATTTCACACAATTGCCTTAATTCGCCATGGTTTCGTACCGGTTTGGCGACGGCATTTGTAAATGAAGTGTAAATAAATCTTGCCTGGAGTGTTCTGAAATGGTGTGTCAAGGGGAATCGGGAACTCGGAATGGCTTGGGAGGGTCGTGTCATGCAGTGTAAAAGAAGCCTGAAGTTCGAATGTATTCAGGGTATGTGCAGAAGTCTTCTTGTCGTCGCGGCAGGACTCGCAGGCTTTTGGGGCGGTCCAAATCTGGAGGCGCGTGCGCAATCCATGCCTTCCACATTGAATATGAGTTGTGCCGAGGCTGTAAAACTTGTCGCGAAAGAAGGCGGGGTGGTGCTGCGTACCGGCGAAAACACTTTTGACCGCTATGTGTCGGGTCTCCGGTTCTGTTCCATGGGCGATAGCTTGCGCCCGGAATGGGTGCCAACACGAGACAAGAAGGAATGCTTCATCGGCTACACCTGTTATGTGCCGTCTTTGGATAACAAGTGGGATTGAGGCCTGAGGGCCGGCAATAAAAAAGGCCCGTCTGGTTGACGGGCCTTTTCCTGTTTTTGGGCGGCGTCTGCCTTAGCCGATACCACGCTGCTTCAGAATGCCTTCAATCTCCTCCAGCACCACCGGGTCATCAATGGTGGCGGGAATCGACCAGGCGTCGTGATCGGCAATCTTCTTCATGGTGCCACGCAGGATCTTGCCGGAGCGGGTCTTGGGCAGGCGGTCCACCGTCACAGCCAGCTTGAAGGCGGCGACCGGCCCGATGCGTTCACGCACCAGCCCCACCAGCTCCTTCTCGATGATATCGGTCGAGCGGCGTTCGCCGGCCTTCAGCACTACGAAACCGCAGGGTACTTCACCCTTCAGGGCATCCTTGACGCCGATCACGGCGCATTCGGCGACATCCGGGTGTGAGGCGATCACTTCTTCCATGCCGCCGGTGGAGAGGCGGTGGCCGGCGACATTGATGATGTCATCGGTGCGCCCCATCACGAAGATATAGCCATCTTCATCAATAAAGCCGGCATCTGCCGTTTTATAGAAGCCGGGATATTCGGTGAGGTAGCTTTCGGTGAAGCGCTCATCCTGTTGCCACAGGGTGGGCAGGCAACCGGGAGGCAGCGGCAGCTTTACCACGATGGAGCCCATTTCGCCGCGGGGCACCGGCTTGGCGGCTTCATCCACCACCTGCACATCATAGCCGGGCATGGCTACGGTGGGAGAGCCGAGCTTGATGGGCAGCAGGCCCAGGCCCACAGGATTCGCCGCGATGGCCCAGCCGGTTTCTGTCTGCCACCAGTGGTCCACCACGGGCACGCCCAGCTTTTCTTCAGCCCATTTCACCGTATCGGGATCGGCCCGTTCGCCGGCCAGGAAGAGGGTGTGCATGCAGGAAAGGTCAAGACCCTCCTTGTAGGTGCACTCGGGATCTTCCTTCTTGATGGCGCGCAGGGCCGTGGGAGCCGTGAACAGGGCGGAGACGCGATGCTCGGCCACCACCCGCCAGAATGCACCGGGGTCCGGTGTTCCAACAGGCTTGCCTTCATAAACAATGGTGGTGCAGCCCGCCAGCAAGGGGGCATACACAATATAGGAATGGCCGACGACCCAGCCGATATCGGAAGCTGCCCAGAAAACCTCGCCCGGCTTCACGTTATAGAGGTTCTCCATGGTCCAGGTCAGCGCCACCATATGGCCGCCTGTATCACGCACCACGCCCTTGGGCTTTCCTGTGGTGCCGGAGGTGTAGAGAATATAGAGCGGGTCTGTTGCCGCCACTTCCACACATTCTGCCGCCTTGCCAGCGGCCTTGGCGGCAGCGACAACGGCTGCCCAGTCATGGTCGCGGCCTTCGGTCAGCGCGCCGGGGCCCTGTTCGCGCTGCAACAGCAGGCAGGCTTCGGGCTTTACGGCCGACATGGTAATGGCCAGATCCAGAAGCGGCTTGTAGGGCACCACGCGGTTCGGCTCTATGCCGCAGGAAGCGGCCAGAACCACTTTCGGCTCGGCATCTTCAATGCGGGTGGCGAGTTCCTTGGCTGCGAAGCCGCCAAACACAACGGAATGAATCGCACCGATGCGCGCACAGGCCAGCATGCCGACAAGGGCTTCCGGCACCATGGGCATGTAAACGAGAACGCGGTCACCCTTGCGTACGCCCAGATCCTGTAGAACGGCAGCGAGCGCGCTGACATCGTCTTGCAGTTCAGCATAGGTCACGGTGCGCTTGGTGCCGGTGACGGGGCTGTCATGAATGATGGCGGGTTGTTCGCCGCGGCCAGCCTTCACATGCCGGTCTACGGCATTATAGCAGGTGTTGGCTGTCGCGCCGACGAACCAGCGCCCATAAATGCCAGCCTTTTCATCAAAGACGGCGGTGGCAGGCTTGATCCAGTCGATCTTGCTGGCCGCCTCACCCCAGAAAGCTGACGGATCATTGCGCCAGTGCGCATAGGTCTCAGCATAACGGCTGCTGGTGATCTCTCCCATGGACGTGTTCCTCCTCACGCATTTGTTGGCTTTGTAGTGCAGGTCGGCATTTTACATCGCAAGTGCGCTCTATTGCGTAAGACCTTGGTAGAACATGCCTCCCGCGCGGCGTTCGCACGCGCATGTGCGTGAGACTTTGGTTTTATTATTCTGACGATTGCGCGAACTATAGAGCCTAGCTAATTTCACCCGTCCTGGTTTCACAGGCAATCCGGCCCGGCGGGAAAAAAGCTGCGGGCAGGACGTAACTTTACGCTCCAGGGGGAGATCATGGCGGGCAATATCTTCGATTTTTACCTCGACCGGAATGAAGCCAATTATCGGCCTTTGACCCCCATCGGTTTTCTGGAACGCTCAGCCAGCGTTTTTCCGGAACGCACCGCGATTATCCACGGTTCCCAGCGTTTCAATTATCGCGAATTTTATGAGCGCAGCCGCCGTCTGGCCTCCTCGCTGTCGAAGCTGGGAATCGGCAAGGGCGACACTGTCGCGGTGATGCTCTCCAACGTGCCGGCCATGCTTGAGGCGCATTATGGCGTGCCCATGACGGGCGCTGTTCTCAATTCGCTCAACACGCGTCTGGATGCGGCCATTCTGGCTTTCACCATCGACCATGGTGAAGCCAAGGTGCTCATCACGGATCGTGAATTCTCGCCCATCATGCGCGCCGCGCTGGCCATGTCCGTGCGCAAGCCCATCGTCATTGACTATGATGACCCGGAATATACCGGCAAGGGCGATCGCATCGGCACCTACGAATATGAAGCCTTCCTCGCCGACGGTGATCCGGAATTCGAGTGGAAGGGGCCGGATGATGAGTGGGACGCCGTTTCCCTGAACTACACCTCCGGCACCACGGGTGACCCGAAGGGCGTCGTCTACCACCATCGCGGGGCGCATCTTCTCGCCGTGGGCAATGCGGTGACCTGCGGGCTGGGCAAGCATCCGGTCTATCTGTGGACCCTGCCCATGTTCCACTGCAATGGCTGGTGCTTCCCCTGGTCCATCACTCTGGTGGCGGGTACGCATGTGTGCCTGCGCCAGGTGCGCGCCAAGGCGATGTTTGATGCCATCGCCGATTATGGCGTGACCCATATGTGTGGCGCACCCATCATCATGTCCACGCTGCTGGGCGCCCCGGAAGCCGAAAAGCGTGAGCTGCCCGGCAAGGTGGAGTTCATCACCGCTGCGGCTCCCCCGCCGGAAGCCGTGCTGGCCGCCATGCAGGACGCCGGCTTCAATGTGGTGCATGTGTATGGCCTCACTGAAGTCTATGGCCCCTCCGTGGTGAATGACTGGCACGCCGAATGGGATGAGCTGCCGGCCAAGGAACGCGCCATCAAGAAGGCGCGCCAGGGTGTGCGTTACGCCGCCATGGATGCGGTGGATGTGCTGGACCCGGAAACCATGCAGCCTGTGCCGGCCAATGGCGAGACGCTGGGCGAAGTGATGTTCCGCGGCAATACGGTGATGAAGGGGTATCTGAAGAACCCCACCGCTTCGGATGCGGCCTTCGCCGGTGGCTGGTTCCACTCGGGCGATCTGGGTGTGAAACACGCCGATGGCTATATTCAGCTCAAGGACCGCTCGAAGGACATCATCATTTCCGGTGGCGAGAACATCTCCTCCATCGAGGTGGAAGATGCACTCTACAAGCATCCGGCCGTGAGCGCGGCTGCTGTTGTGGCCAAGCCCGATGAAAAGTGGGGCGAGACGCCGCTGGCCTTCGTGGAGCTGCGTGATGGCGTTTCCGCAACCGCTGAGGAGCTGATCGCCCACTGCAAGCAGCATCTGGCCCATTACAAGTGCCCGCGGCATATCCTCTTTGAGGAGATTCCGAAGACCTCGACCGGCAAGATCCAGAAGTTCCGTTTGCGGACGCTCGCAAAGGAGCTTTGAGCCATTCAGCTGCGGGCCTTCGGGCCCGCAGTTTTTTTTATGGGGCTTGCTGGTCGAATGTCGCGCTTGGGCAGAAAATGCGCGCCCTTTCTAATGTGGCGGGAACAAAAACGTTCTGTGCACTTGCGGCAGCCTTCAATCCTCCGGTAAGGGAGTGGGTCTGCGCTGTTGTCTTTTCGAGAGAAGTGGAGATTTATTCTCTTCAAGAAAAGGCATCAGAGAGGTTCCATCAGCTCGTCAGGCTTTGCCGTGAAACCATCCGCCTCTGAAACATCGCGTCAGATCAATGATCTGACCTATTATATCATTGCCGCGGTTATCGGTGCGTTGACCGGAATTATCGGGGCTGTCTTTCATATTCTGATTGAGTTTTGTACAAAGCAGTCCTTCCGAATGGGTGAAATTACTGGCCTGGAAGGGATGCCGCTGTATCTCTTTATGGCCGTTTTTTCCTCAGCCCTGTTTTGTGGCGCTGTTGCACTGGTACGCAACATCGCCCCGGAAGCCAGCGGTTCCGGTGTGCAGGAAATTGAAGGCGCCATGCAGGGGCTGCGCGTGGTGCATTGGGCGCGTGTGCTGCCTGTCAAGTTTGTTGGCGGCCTCATGGTGCTGGCGGGCGGCCTTGTTGCAGGCCGTGAGGGGCCAACCATTCATATGGGAGCCTCCCTCGCGACGGCGATCAGCACGCGCTTTACAATGGGCGTGCAGGAGGCGCGCGGGCTGCTGGGCGCTGGTGGCGCTGCGGGTCTGGCCTCGGCCTTCAATGCACCGATGGCGTCCATTCTCTTCATCATCGAGGAAGCGCGCACGGCATTTCCATATAATTTCCGCACCTATTGCGCAGTCATTCTGGCCTGTGCCTTCAGCTCCATTCTCACCATGCTTCTGACAGGCACCGCACCTTATATGGAACTGGCGGGCACCCAGCTTTCGGCCAGCTATACCCCTGTCTTCATGGTGTTGGGGGCCATTTTCGGGGTGATCGGCGTGGTGTTCAATCACACCATTCTGAAGGGGCTGGAAATTTCCGGCCAGATCGGGCTGAAGGTTTCCCCCTATCTCGTGCCTCTTATGCTGGGTGTGGTAATTGGCCCGCTTGTGGTGATTTTCCCGGATGTCACAGGCGGCGGCGAGGCTTTTGTGGTGAGTGTCGCCAACAATCCTTTGCCTCTGGGGTTGCTGGGCCTCATCTTGCTGTTCCGCTTTTTCTTCAGCGCAGCCAGCTATTCCGCTGGTGCACCAGGTGGCATCTTTGCCCCCATCCTCTCGCTGGCGACAACCATTGGTGTGTTGCTCGCCGGCATATTGGAGCTGGCGATGCCTTTGCCTGCGGGCGGCGTCATTGCCTTTGCTGTTGCAAGCATGGCGGCCCTGTTCGCCAGTACGGTTCGCGCTCCGCTGGTTGGCGTGGTGCTGGTGCTGGAGCTGACAGGCGCTATCAGCCTTGCGGTGCCGGTTCTGGTGGCCTCCGTATGCTCCAGCATCGTGGCGAATGCTTTGGGAGGGCGGCCGATTTATGAGCTGCTTCTGGAGCGGACCTTGCGTTTGTCCGGGACAGAAACGGCTCCGCGTGAGAAAGCGCCGGCTCTGGCTGAGAGCTGATGGTGCGCCTTATTCTGTGACCGTCTGCGGCCGGTCACAGATCGAGCGACTGGATTGGCAAATTCATGGACATTTCACTTGTGATTCATGTTGTCGGCCCAGTCTTTGTTTTGCTGGGGCTTGGGTATTTTGCCGGCCGGACACAGCAGTTCAACACGGAACAGATGCGGGGGCTGAGCCTTCTGGTTTTGCGCTATGCCATGCCGGCCGCCATTTTTCTGGGTATGGCGCACTTTGATCGGGATGTTTTGGTGCAGCAGGGGCCACTTGTGCTCGTCATGCTGTTTTTTTACAGCGGGCTTTTTGTGCTGGGCTATGGCCTGTTGCTCTTGTTGAAACAAGAGCCTCTGCGCGCTGCCTTGCTCTCCTACACCAGCACGTCTAAGGCCGCGACGGTTTATGGCCTGGTGGTTCTGGTGCAGCTTTTCGGTACGGATCTGGGGCGGGCCATGGTGGGGCTGAGCGCGCTCATCATGAATCTCACGCAGCTTTCGGCTGCCGTGTATCTTTTCAAGAGCGCAGCCGCGAAGGGAGGGGAGAGGCCCTCTCTCATTGCAGCAATACGGCGCACGGCTCTGGACCCGCTGGTGCTTGCGCCGGCGCTGGGCGCAGCCGTGGCGCTGAGCGGGTACAAACTGCCTTTCATGGTGAGTGATGTACTGGAGCCGCTGGCGCAATCCGCCGGCGCCATCGCTATTTTTTCCGCCGGGCTTGGCATGGCCACATTTCGTCTGCGCCTTCGCTCTCCTGTCATTGCCCTTGGGGGGCTGGTCAATCTGGTGGTCATTCCGGCCCTGTTTTTCGGGCTGCTGATATTTTTCGATATATCCGGGCCGGTGGCGCAGGCGGCCTTTATGGTGTGTATGTTGCCGGTTGCGACAAAAGCCCTTCTGTTTGCAGAGGTTTATGAGGAGGAGGAGGGGGAGGCCGCCTCCATCTTGTTGCTGACCTCTCTGGCCCTTCTGGTGACAATTCCCATTGGGATTGAACTCAATCGCTTTCTGGCGTGAGCGGGCGCTGGCAGAGGTCTTTTTCAATTCCGGGAACCTGCCGGCGCAAGCTGCGTTTCTTTATCAGCGAGCGCGGTTGCGCCCCCCCTTGAGACCGTGCCCGGGCGCGACCACCTGCCCCTGAGGTGGTCGCGCCATTTATATGTTCATCCTGTCGTTTAAGGTGCGTTCCGCGCATGCTCAGTCTCGTGGAACTGCGGGATTTTGATAGAATATGGCGAATCCACTCCGGCCCAAGAGGCAAAGGGGAAGGCAAATGATCCGCGATATTCTGGTCAATCTCACCGAAGGGGTTGAGAAGGATGCTGCCTGCGATTTCGCGGCCAGCATGGCGCTGCGTTTCCATGCCCATCTGACGGGTGTTTCCGTCTCCTACGAGATTGATGTGCCGCCCTTCTATATGGGCGCTCTGCCGACGGATTTCATCGAAGCGCAGTTCCGCGAGAATGAAGAGGCCGCGAAAAAGGCTGCCGCGCGCTTCAGCCAGAAGGTCTCCGCGCTGAATGTGCCCCATGAAGTGCAGACCCTGACGGCTTCTCTGGGGGTTGCGGCCCAGCAGTTTCTCGAAATGTCACGTCTGTATGATCTGACCATCGTCTCCCAGCCCAACCCAGACAAGCCGGGCCCGGAAGAGGTAATTGCCGAGAATGTGCTGATGGATTCCGGGCGGGCCGTTCTGGTGGTGCCCTATGAACAGGTCGAGCCTTTCAAGGGCGAGCGCATTCTTCTGGCTTGGGATGGCGGGCGCGCCGCAGCGCGGGCACTGGCGGAAGCCATGCCGCTTCTGAATCAGGCCAGCACCATTGATGTGCTGCGCGTTGGCGGGGATGCGGATGAGAGCAGGGTGAGTGTTGAAGAGCTGGAGCGCCATCTCTCCCGTCATGAGCTGAAGGTACAGGTGCACACGATTGCTCTGGAATCGGGCCAGTCCGTCTCGGGTGTGATTATGGAGCAGGCCCGCACTCTGGGTTCTGATCTTGTGGTGATGGGGGGCTATGGCCATTCCCGCCTGCGCGAGATGGTGCTGGGCGGTGTGACGCGGGAGATCTTCACCAGCATGAGCGTTCCGGTGCTGATGGCGCACTGAAGCGCCGCATCCGCTGTGAGAATCCAAGGCCATGGCGCTCTCTTGCGCCATGGCTTTTTCATGCTCATGCGTCGGTTTCAGCTCCGGGTGTTTGGCTGGCGCGGCTCCAGGGCAGAATGAAGGGCTGGCCGTGGCGCTGGCCGCATTCCACTTCAATGCCATAGACGTTGCGCAGGCTTTCGGGGCTCAGAACCTGTTCCGGCTGCCCCATGGCGCGTATCCGCCCCCGATGCAGCAGCGCAACCTTGTGGCAGAAGCGGGCGGCCAGGGTGAGGTCATGCAGAACCACGATGACTGTGGTTCCAGCGCGCGCCTGTGCGGCCAGAAGTTCCATGACATGAAGCTGGTGGTAAGGGTCCAGCGCCGCCACGGGTTCATCGGCCAGCAGCACCTTGCCTTCCACAGCCAGGGCTCGGGCGAGCAACACACGCATGCGTTCGCCGCCGGAAAGTGTGCCGGTGGTGCGCCCGGCAAGCGGCATGATTTCGGCCGCAGCCATGGCGCGGGCAATGGCTTCAGCATCGGCCTGGGGGCCATCATCATGGGGCAGCCGGCCCAGCGCCACCACATGCTCCACCGTCATCGGCCAGTGAATGGAACCGCCCTGCGCGAGATAGGCGATGGTGCGCCCCAGTTCGCGCCGGCCTAACTCCTGTGCACTGCGTCCCCCATACTGAATGGAGCCGTGCACCGGCTCTTCCAGTGCGCTCAACATGCGCAGAAGGGTCGTCTTTCCGGCTCCATTGGGGCCCAGAAGGCCCAGCATTTCACCGGGGCGGGCCTCAAGGCTCACCTTGTCCAGCACGGTTCGTGCCCCACGGCGAACTGTGATGTCGCAGGCTTCGACGATCATTCCGCCTCCGTTCTCAGGCGCAGCAGAAGGGCCAGAAAGAAGGGCGCGCCCACCAGAGCCGTTACCACGCCCAGCTTCAGCTCCGGCCGGGTAGGAATGAGCCGCACCAATATATCCGCCCCCAGAATGAGAGCCGCCCCCGCCAGTCCGCTCACCAGAAGCAGGCGGCCGGGGCGGTGGCCCACAAAGGGGCGCAACAGGTGGGGCACCACCAGCCCGACAAAGCCGATGGTTCCAGAAACCGCAACTGCCGCCCCCACGGAAGCCGCCGTGCCGGCAATGACAAGAAGGCGAATATTGCGCAGGGAAAAGCCAAGACTTGTGGCGGTATCTTCCCCCAATGTCAGGGCTTCAAGGCCGCGCCGTGTGGCCAGCACCAGCATGACGCCCAGCACAATGAAGGGCGTGGCCAGCAACACATGATCCAGACTGCGATCTGCCAGAGAGCCCATGAGCCAGAAGACGATTTCCAGCGTGGCATAGGGGCTTGGAGAGAGGTTGAGCGCCAGTGCGGTGAGCGCTCCGGCCAGGCTGTTAAGGGCAATGCCTGCGAGAATCAGGGCCGTGGTGGATATGCCACGTTGCGCCAGCGCCAGCAGCAGGGAGGTGGCAATGCCTGCCCCCAGAAGCCCTCCCAGGGGCAGGGCCAGAGAGAACAGGCTGGCCGCACCGAAATAGAATGCGGCTACGGCCCCCAGTGCGGCGCAGCCGGAGACGCCGACGACCCCTGGATCTGCCAGCGGATTACGCATCAGGCCCTGTAGTGCGGCCCCCGTTAGCCCCAGGCTGAACCCCACCAGAATGCCAAGCAGAGCGCGCGGCAAGCGCAATTGCACCAGCACAATGCTTGCCAGCCCGTCTTCTCCCGACATGATCTGATGGAGCGCTGTGCGCCAGTCCAGTGGTGCATAGCCAATGGCCAGAGAGAGCAGAAAGAGAGCCGCCACCAGCAGGCAGAGCAGGCTGACAAGCAGGAACTGGCCAGAGCGATTGTCGCCCGTATGGGCCGCAGGCAGCTTCACCGCATGGCCTCCTCGGCCCCGGAGGTGGCAGATTGTGGCATGTGCGCCGCATGATGGGATGGAGGATCGTCAGCAGATGCGGAAGGCGAAGGGCCCGCCTGTGCCGCGCCAGAGAGCCGGGCATAAGCCTCTGCCAGTTGCGGGCCGGCGCAGGCCCAAAGGCGTGTTGGCAGGTTCACCACCCGTGCTTCCGTCACCGCGTGGGTGAGGGCAGGGTGATGCATAATCATGCCGGCAATAGAGGCCGGGGCGTCCGGGTCCGTATCCAGAATCACCACTTCGGGGCGGGCTGTCACGATTTCCTCAAGCGAGAGCTGGCCCAGCTTGTCCGGTTTGAGGCGGGCAGCCACATTGTCCAGCCCGGCGCGGCGGAGCAGATCATCCGCCAGGGTCTGTCGCCCGGCAGTGAAGCCATTGGGGCGCACGACCACGGCTCGCAGCGGACGCATTTTCGTTTGACGGGGGGCGGAGGAGGGAATGGACGCCTGAAGTTCGCGCACCATCTCTTCGCCCTTTTCCGGCTCACCCAGTCGGGCGGCGACGGCGCGAATCTGCGTATAGGCTTCATCCAGAGATTGGGGCGGGGCAAGATCCATCACATCCACGCCAAAGCGGCGCAGGTTGGAGACGGTGGCCCGTGTGGTGAAAGCGCCGGCCAGAACAAGATCCGGCCCCAGCGGTATCACTTCTTCCGCCAACCCGCGATTGGTGGGAACCCCCTGGGCAAGATCGGCAACGCTGGAGCTCACGGTGTCGCTGGCCAGGGTGGTGACGGAGAGAATCCGGGCCTTTGGCACCAGCCGCAGCAGCAATTCATCCGCACACAGATTGAGCGAAACGATACGGGAGGGTTTGGGCGAAGGGGCAGGCGCGTGCTGGGCCATCACCTGTTGGGCCAGAACCGGGCTGAATGCGCCGGGTGCGGAAACCGCCATCAGCATGACAAGCCACAGCCTCGCCGCCTGGAACATGAGGCCAAACGCGGATTTTCGGGACATTGCGGCCTTGATGCAGGGCCTTGGCACAGCGGGCTCTTTCATGTTGCGCTGTTTCAGCCGGGCAGGCGACGCCATGCAGACATGGCCTGCCCGAATGGGACTGAAGCTTACAGCAAGAAACCACGCCACATATGCGGCGCGGCCTCAAAATCTGTCAGCTCAACCGGCCGGCCTCAATAGGTGAGGCGCACGCCGGCAATGGCGGTGAGGCCGGGAGCTTCCCAGCCATTGGGGTTTTCATAGCTTTCATCAAGCAGATTGTTGATGCGGCCGAACACCGTGGCGTTCTCGTTGATCTCGTAGTTCGCCGAGACATTCACGAGCGTATAGCCGGGCTGTTCCACAATGGCGGAGGTCACGCGGTTGATGTCCCACCAATCGGTCACGGTCACCAGCGTGGCGGTCAGCAGCAGCTGTTCAACGGGTTGCCAGTTGAGCGCGAGGCTGAACTTGTTGTCTGGCCGGCGCAGCGGATAGCAGGAGGTGGCGGTGCGCTGGGCGCAACTGGTGCCAAAGGACTGCCCCTGCGGGAAGTGCCCCACCGTATTGGTGTGGGTGTAATCGGCCCGAATGGAGAACTGCTCGGAAAGCTTCAACGCCAGAAAGGCTTCAACGCCATCACTCGTAGCGCTGGAGAGGTTCTCGTTGGTGTAGTTGCCGGTTGTCATGTTGCGGGCGGTGACAATAAGGTTCGTCACATCATTGTAGAAATAGGTCAGGCCGAAGCTGACTTTGTCATCCCACAGATATTGTTCAAAGCCGACATCCCAGCCGTCGCTCTCTTCGGGCTTGAGGTTGGTGTTGCCGTAATAGGGGGCATAAAGCTGATAGAGGGTCGGCGCCTTGAAGCCGGTGCCATAGGTGAACTTCAGCTTTGTGTTGGTTTCTGGAATCCAGAGCGCAGGCGCAATACGCCAAGTGGTATGGCCACCCCAGGTATCATAATCATCATAGCGGATATTGGCCGCGATGAAGAGACGATCCCAGAAAGACGTCTGAAGCTGAGCATAACCGGCCGTATCGTCGCTGCTGGCATCCATGCTGGTCCAGGCAGATTCGGAGGTCATGTAATCACGCTTGTGTTCCACGCCGACAAGCAGGTTCTGGCCGGGCATGAAATCATAGCTGGAACGCCAGTAATAGGTCTGGCGGTCACCGGAATATTCGCTGAGATTGTTCTTGTAGAGGCTGGTATTGTCGCGCGCATAATTTGTAGCGGCAACACCGAAGGTGTTGACCAGCGCGCCATCCAGCAAGGACCAGATGCCTTCACCCTTGGTGATGAAGGTCGTGGCGTGGGTCGTATCCTGGAAGGGGGCCGGCGCGCTCTCATATGTGGCGCTGTTCCACAAATCCGAGGTGTAATCGAGCCAGGCGTTAATGTAGCGGGCGGTGTAGTTGATGGTGAAATTGTCGCTCACATCCAGGTCGAAACGCCCGGAGAGCGTGAGGTTTTCATTCCGGTTGTCATTGTTCGGCATGCCGAAGGGAATGATGGATTGCGGCGTGACCGGAATGGCCGTACTGGCATAATTGCCGATATTCATATTGTAGGAGAAGCCCTGCATGGCCCCCTTCAGGCTCGCGACCTGATTGAAAGTGCCAAGGCCACCGGCTTCCAGATAACCGGAAAGCTGGGCCGGGCCGCTGCCGCGCTCGGTCGTCATGGAGATGACGCCGCCAATGGCCTCCGAGCCATAAAGGCCGCTCTGCGGGCCACGCAGAACCTCAAGCCGGGCCATGTCATTGGTGAACATGTAGCCGAGATCGAACGTATTGCCGGGGCTGGATGGGTCGGCAAGCTCAATGCCGTCCAGCATCACCTTGACCTGGCTGGAGCTGGAGCCACGAATGAACACGGAGGTTGAGCTGCCGGGGCCGCCCGTCTGCACAACATTCAAGCCGGGAACGGATTGCAGAACATCCGGGACGCTGCGCTCCTGACGCTGCTCGATCTCCTCGCCGGTCACTACGGTCACCGAGCTGGCGACTTCGCGGCTGGGTGTGGCCTGGGTGGTGGCGCTCACCACCACATCCGGCAGGGCGATCTGTTCCTGAATCTGGATCTCTTCAGCTTGCTGCGTGTTTTCGGCAGACTGGGCAAAAGCCGGAGTTGCGGCCATAGCGATGCTGATTGCCAGCAGGCTGGCGCTGGAACAACGCATATGGCGGGTAAGAGCCGCTGTATCAGGAGCCTGTTTTGTGGCGCCGAATGCAGCACGGAGCTGGTGGCTGAAGGGAGCGGAACGCGGCATGTGAACCTCTGGCGAAACGCCAATGTGGACACGTCACCGCGAACGAAGCGTCGTTTCCATGTCGGGAGACATGAAACTGTTCACCGCATCGGGGAGCCCCGCCCGACGTGCTCGCGTGTGACCACGGGTGACGGCAGGTCTCCTGGCTTGTGGGTCCCTGCCTGTCTCCACCTTCCCAGGCCCCTGATGCCCAGTGGTCTATTGGAGAGAGGCTCGCCACTCACAGTTGCGGGGGCAGCCATGGATTTGATGCGCAGATGCACATCTCACCACGTTCCCTTTTCATCCTTCTGGGAAGGATACCGTCGGAGATGGAAAATAGGGATTCGTAACGTCAAGCGTCAATGGACCTATTACAGTTTGGTAACATCTGTGGCCGCATTGCAACATAAGCATGTTCAGATCCGGGCGCGGGGACGGATATTCTGCGCCCAGCCCGCCTGCCGCGGCAGGTCCGCGGCAGACTGAAAGATGAGGCTTCTTCCCTGTGAGGGCGGGAAGGGGCTCAGCGGTTCTTGAATTCCGCTGCCCGCTTTTCGGAGAAGGCACGCATGCCTTCCTTCTGGTCTTCTGTGGCGAACAGGGCATGGAAGGTGCGCCGTTCAAACAACACGCCTTCATTCAGGCTCACTTCAAAGGCGCGATTGACTGCTTCCTTCGCGGAAAGCACGGAGGGTTTGCCATAATTGGCGATGGTGCGGGCGGTTTCCATCACCTCTTCCATATGGCGCTCGGCCGGCACCACGCGGGAGACAAGGCCGGCGCGCTCGGCCTCTTCAGCGCCAATCATGCGGCCGGTCAGCACCATGTCCATGGCCTTGTATTTGCCAATGGCGTGGGTGAGGCGCTGCGAGCCGCCCATGCCGGGCATGACGCCCAGCTTGATTTCGGGCTGGCCGAATTTGGCGGTTTCGGAAGCGATGATGAGGTCGCACATCATGGCCAGCTCACAGCCACCACCCAGCGCGAAGCCGGAAACCGCCGCGATCAGCGGGGTGCGGCAGTGCGCCACGGTCTGCCAATCGGAGAACCAGTCATCCAGCAACATGTCCACGGCAGAGCGCTCTGCCATTTCCTTGATGTCGGCACCGGCGGCGAAGGCCTTTTCGGAACCTGTCACGACGATGGCGCCCACGCCGGTATCCTGATCGAGCGCGGTGACAGCCTTGGCCATGGCGGTCATCACCTGGAAATTCAGGGCATTGAGTGCTTTGGGACGGTTGAGGCGGATAATGGCGACGCGCCCCTCGCGCTCTATGAGGATGACATCTTCAGCGGTGTTTTCGGTGGTCCCGTTGGACATGTGCTGCTTCCTCTCGACGCCAGCCGCCGGAGCGGCGGAAAAATATGCCGCGGCTGATCTGCCGGGGCGAGCCACCGCATATAAAGGAAAGAATGCGGGGTGTCGCTATTTCGGCATGTGGATGGAAGATCTGCGGCAGGCCATGTTGAAGGTGAGTGTGGCGGATGTGCCGCAGCCAGCCTGCGCCGCAGGGCCATGGCGGATCTCGCATTGCGGGGCAGGCCCGCCATTCCCTATAATTTCACGTCCTCAGTAAGGGGTGTGTGATGACATATTGTTGCGGCGTGCTTGTGCGTGAAGGGCTGGTGCTGCTTGCGGATACCCGGACAAATGCCGGGGTGGATAATATTTCCACCTTCCGAAAGCTCCACATTTTTGAAGAGCCCGGCCACCACGTGATCGGCATTGCCTCGGCAGGAAATTTGTCGGTGACGCAATCCGTCATCAGCCTGCTGCGTGAGGGCTTCGAAGATGAGGTGACTGGCGAGAACCGCCAGTTGCGTGATTGCCATGGCATGTTTCAGGCGGCGCAGCTTGTGGGGCAGGCCATTCGCCATGTGCAGAAGGTGAATGGTGTGGTGATGGAACAGAGCAGTTCCATCAATTTTGAAGTGTCTTTCCTGCTGGGCGGGCAAATTCAGGGTGGGCCGCTGCGCCTGTTCATGGTCTATCCGGCCGGAAACTTCATTGAATGCACCCCGGATACGCCCTTCTTGCAAATTGGTGAGCATAAATATGGCAAGCCGGTTCTGGATCGCGCCGTGCATTATGACATGCCGATTTCGGATGCGCTCAAGGCCGCGCTGATCTCGATGGATTCCACCATGCGATCAAATCTGGGGGTGGGCATGCCTCTGGATATGCTGGTGCTGTGCACGGACAAGCTGGAAGCGGAGCTGAACCACCGGATCGAAGCTGGCGACCCCTATTTTCATGATCTGCGCGAGCGCTGGTCGGCGGCCTTGCGGGCGGCCCATGCCTCCATTCCGCGCCCGCCTTACCTCAAGCAGATTCGTCATGTTGAGAGCGGGCATGGCGAACCCCGGAAGGAAGATGTCGTGGCGGTGTGAACGGGCGCATCCTGAATGTCTGAACATCAAAAGGGCGCCGCAAGGGCGCCCTTTCTTTCATGTGCGGCATGATGCCGGAAAGCTGGTCTCAGCCCTTGGGCTGCAACTTGGCGCTGACGATCTGGTCCGGGTCCTGCACCGGTTCGCCGCGCTTGATCTGGTCAATGTTTTCCATGCCGGAGACCACTTCGCCCCACACCGTATACTGGCCATCCAGGAAGCGGGCATCAGCGAAGCAGATGAAGAACTGGCTGTCGCCGGAATCGGGGTTCTGGGCGCGCGCCATGGAAACGGTGCCGCGCTTGTGCGGCAGGGCGTTGAACTCAGCCTTCAGCTTCTTGCCGGAGCCACCCATGCCGGTGCCGGTCGGATCGCCGGTCTGGGCCATGAAGCCTTCGATGACGCGGTGGAACGGCACGCCGTTGTAGAAGCCCTGCGAAACCAGCTCCTTGATGCGGGCCACATGGCCGGGGGCAGCTTCGGGGCGGAACTCGATGGTGACGGGACCCTTGGTGGTCTCCAGAACGAGCACTTCCTCACTCATGTCGAAATCCTTGTCTGTGCGGGGAGGGGGCCGGTGATGTTCCGGCCCGTCCGGGCGAAGCCGGGATGGCGGGGAGCCTGGCCCGGCGGAAAGCGGCGCAGGGCTGCCTGCATCGCTTCACTTTCGTGGAAGCCCTGAATGGAAGGGCTTTGGATGGGGGCGTTCGTGGCGATCAGCCGCCCACCTTGGCCTTTACGATCCGATCCGGGTTGGTGACCGCACCATTGAGGGCGGCAGGGCCCTTCTTGATCTTGTCCACATTGTCCATGCCGGAAACCACTTCACCCACAACGGTATACTGGCCGTTCAGGCTGGGGGCCTCATTGAGCATGATGAAGAACTGCGAGTTGGCGCTGTTGGGCGAGGCGGCGCGGGCCATGCCCACCACGCCACGCTTGAATGGCACATTGGAGAACTCCGCCGGCAGATCGGCATATTTGGAACCGCCAGTGCCATCACCCCGTTCGCCGTCACCCGTCTGGGCCATGAAGCCGGCAATGACGCGGTGGAAGGGCACATCATTATAGAAACCCTCGCGCGCAAGGGTCTTCAGGCGTTCGGCATGCTTGGGGGCAAGATCCGGGCGCAGGGCGATGACGACCGGGCCCTGGGTGGTTTCCAGAATCAGGGTGTTCTGCGGGTCTGCCTTGCCTTGCGCGGCCGCCGGCAGGGCGAAGGCCAGAGCCAGCAGCAGGCCGCCACACAGGCGGGCGAGAATGCGCATCATGAAGGTCTCCTCAAGGGTCGCCCGCCGGGAAACAGGCGCGGGCTCAGGTGCGGACGAAAGGTGCGGAAAAGGCTTCGCCATCCGCTTCAGCGCGAAAATTTCTGTTTCAGCCGCGCCAGCACCTCGGCCGGCACGAAGGTGGAGACATCTCCACCCATGGCCGAAATCTGGCGGACCAGCGTGGCGGTGATGGGGCGAACCTGTGGGGAGGCGGGGAGAAAGACAGTCTGAATATCCGGCGCCATGGCTCCGTTCATGCCGGCCATCTGCATTTCATAATCAAGGTCGGTACCGTCGCGCAGACCGCGGATCAGCATGCGGGCACCGATCTCGCGCGCCTTGTCGACGATGAGGCCATCAAAGGTGATGGCTTCGAGCCGGGCGTTTTCCTGCTGCGCCACGGGCCCGCAGATCTCCAGCAGCATGGCCAGCCGCTCCTCGGCTGAAAACAGGGGCGTTTTGCCGGGGTGGACGCCCACAGCCAGCACCAGCCTGTCGGCCAGCCGGCAGGCCGAGCGCACGACATCCAGATGGCCATTGGTCATCGGATCGAAGGAGCCGCCATAAATAGCGGTGCGGGGTGCCGTCTCATTCATGTGAAAAGGGGTAGCCGGGCCGCCGGCCAGACGCAACGGGCAAAGTGCATCTTGTGCCGCAGCGCAGCCCCTGTTTGCACCGGGAACAGCGGGGAGGCATGCAAATGCCGGCGGGGGGATCGCTGGCGTTCGCCCTGTTTCGGCTCTATGTGCAACACTTCGTTCTCATGCGTTGGATGGCCATGCTGTCGCCATGTGCGGACAGCCATGTGCAGGCAGCAATAACGCCTCTGATTCTTCCGTCCCTGAAGTGGCCATACCACCCCTGAATCGCGTGCGACCGAGCCTCCAATGGAAATGATAACAACCGTTCTTGTTCTGTTTGTTGCCGTTGTCGTCAGCGGATGGATCACGCGGGCCTCGCCGGTGGCGGTGCCGCTGCCGTTGGTCCAGATCGCTCTGGGGGCGATGATCGCACAGATGGCGGATGTGGCCGTGGAGTTGCAGCCGGATATCTTCTTCCTGCTGTTTCTGCCGCCATTGCTGTTTCTTGACGGCTGGCGCATCCCCAAGGAAGGCTTGCTGAGAGACAAGACGCCTATTCTCTCGCTGGCTTTGGGGCTGGTGGTGTTCACTGTGCTTGGAGTGGGCTTCTTCACGCACTGGATGATCCCCGCCATGCCGCTGGCTGTCGCCTTCGCTTTGGCTGCCATCTTGTCGCCGACAGATCCAATCGCCGTTGCGGCCATTGCCGAGCGTGTGCCGGTGCCGCGCCGGTTGATGAATATTCTGGATGGAGAGGCGCTGCTGAATGACGCCTCCGGCCTGGTGTGCATGAGCTTTGCCGTGGCGGCGGTTCTCACGGGCACCTTCTCGCTTGTGAATGCCGTGGGCGCCTTCGTCTGGCTGGTGGTGTGCGGGGCTTCGGTGGGCGTGCTTACCACGCTGGCTGTGACCTATGTGAAGCAGTGGCTCACGCGGCGGCTGGGTGAGGAGAGCGGCTCGCAGGTGCTTATCAGCCTGCTCATTCCCTTCGGGGCCTATCTGGCCGCTGAATATCTTGGGGGCTCCGGTATATTGGCGGTGGTATCCGCCGGTATCACCATGAGTTTCGTGGAGCTGGGCGGCAAGGTGCTGGCCGCCACCCGGATGCGGCGTTCCGCCGTGTGGGACATGATCGAATTTGCCGCCAATGGCGTCATCTTCGTGTTGTTGGGAGAGCAATTGCCGCGCATCATTGATGGGGCGGCGCAGGTGGTGCGTGAAGCCGGTGAGCGTGATCCGATGTGGCTGCTGTTCTATGTGGCGGCCATAACGGGGGCGCTGGTGGTGCTGAGGCTGTTGTGGTCGTGGGTGACCTTGCGGATCACCATGTATCGCGCCCGGCGCAGGGGGCAGCCGGTGGAGAGGGCGAGCTGGCGGCTCATTCTTGTCACCGCCATTGCCGGTGTGCGCGGCACGGTCACGCTGGCGGGGGTGCTTTCCCTGCCTTTGTTCATGGACGACGGCTCGCTGTTTCCTGCACGAGATCTGGCGATCTTTCTGGCGGCAGGGGTCATCATCCTGTCCCTCATTCTGGCCAGCATCTGTCTGCCTTTTCTGCTCAAGGGGGTGCGCCTGCCTGCGGAATCCACCGTGCAGAAGGAAGAGGCGCGTGCGCGGATTGCGGCTGCTCAATCCGCGATCAGGGCCATTGAACAGGCTCAGCACGTTCTGGGTGGCGGCCGGCGTAATGCGGACCTTTACACTGAGATTGGCGCGCGGGTGATGGCGCTGTATCGCCAGCGTATTGATGGACGCAATGTGACGGGAGACGACGCCGAACGCTTCCGCGAGGCTGAACAGATCGAGAAGGAATTGCGGCTCGCCGGATTGCGGGCCGAGCGTGAGGAGTTCTATCGCCGCGGCCGCCATATGGGGCTTTCGGATACGGCTGTGCGCAAGCTGGTGGAGGAGGTGGACCTCGTGGAGGCACGCATCACGGCGGAGTAAACAGGGCCGGGCAGATGCGGTGATCCACCCGGCCGGCTGTCCCGTCTGGCCCGTTTCAGCCGAACTGGAAACCGGAATGCGCCAGGCCGAAAACCGTATCGGCATAAGTGCGTCGCCCGCGATCCGTTTCAGCGGCTCCGGTTGCTACGAACAATGGCACGAGATGTTCACTTCTGGGGTGGCACAGGCGGGCGAAAGGGGCGCTTTCCCAAGCCCGCAAATGGCGTGCGCGCATGTCCGGGTCCGGCTCTTCAACAGTGGCTGCAAGCCAGTCATCGAACTGTTGAGCGGCTGCACGGGTCGCCTCATCCGGCCGCCAGAATCTTTGCAGATTGTGGAAGCTGAGCCCGCTACCCACAATCAACACGCCCTCTTCCCGCAAGGGGGCGAGGGCTTGCCCCAGTTCCATATGGAAGGTGGGGTCCAGATCCGCCCGCAAGGAAAGTTGCACAAGCGGAACATCCGCCTGCGGATAAATCAGCATGAAGGGGATGAAGGTGCCATGGTCGAAGCCGCGCGAGGCGTTTTCCGCGCTGTCTATCCCAGCATGGGCCAGAAGGGCGCGGGTGCGCGCCGCCAGTTCCGGCGAACCGGGGGCCGGGTAGCTCAGCTGATAGGTGTGCTCTGGAAAACCGTAATAATCATAAAGCAGGCCCGGATGCGGATGGGTGGAAACCGTCGGCAACCGTTCTTCCCAATGCCCGGAAATGACCAGCACGGCGCGTGGACGGGCGCCAATAGCCTGATCCAGCCCACGTAGACAGGTCTCCAGAGTGCCCCATGGGGCAGGCTGGCCGGGTGTGGGCTTCAGGAAAGGCCAGGGGCCACCGCCATGCGGGATGAAAAGAGTCGGCAGTCTGCCGACAGATGGGGCTCCAGCCGGGCCGGGCTGATATGTGTGACTTGAGGTCATCAGGGGAAATCCTCATACGCCGCCATATGGCGACCTTTCCCCATCATATGGACCGGATAGACCTGAACGGAATGCGCGCCCCGGCAAGGCCGCGTTTGCGGAATTGCAAGAAGGGCGCGCTTTTCCTCGCATCAGGGCAAGGGGCTGGTGTGGAGTTGAAACGCTCAGCCCCGCATGAGGGTGGTGACATGGGCTGCGGCCGAATTGGCCAGCGCAGTCAGGTCATACCCGCCTTCAAGCAGGGATACGATGCGCCCGTTGCAGATCCTGTCTGCCACATCCATCAGCTTCTGGGTGGCCCACACGAAATCGGCCTCCACCAGTAGCATGTTGGCCATCGGGTCATCCTTGTGGGCGTCGAAGCCGGCGGAAATGATGATGAGCTCCGGGTGAAAGGCTTCAAGCCGGGGCAGAATGCGTGTCAGCATGGCTTCGCGGAAGGCGACGCCATCATCTCCGGCCCTGAGTGGAGCATTGACGATGGTATCGGCCGTGCCGGTTTCGCTCAGGGCACCCGTGCCGGGGAACAGCGGCATTTCGTGGGTGGAGCAATACATCACTGTGGGGTCATCCCAGAAAATGGCCTGTGTGCCATTGCCGTGATGCACATCGAAATCCACGATAGCCACGCGCTCAATGCCATATTTGGCCTGCGCATGGCGGGCGGCGATGGCGGCCTGATTGAGCAGGCAGAAGCCCATGGGTTTGCGTGGCTCGCAATGATGGCCAGGCGGGCGCATGGCGACAAAGGCGTTGGCGACCTTGCCTTCCATCACCTCATCTACGGCAAAGCACGCCCCGCCTACGGCATAGAGCGCGGCATTCCAGCTACCGGGAGACATGATGGTATCGGAATCAATCCGCACAATACCTTCGGCGGGCGCAGCGGCGCCCATGGCGTCCACAAAATCCGCCGGATGAATGCGGATAATGTCTTCCCGCTCCCCCTTGGGGGCAAGATCACGGGCCAGCAGGGAGAATTTCTCCTGCTCCAGAATGCGATCCACAACGCGCAGGCGATCCGCACGTTCGGGATGGCCTTCAGGCGTGAGATGTTTCAGGCCAGCCGGATGGGTGACGAGCAGCGTAGACATGGTTCGGGCGCCTCCCAGCGGCATGGTTTTCTTTGAGCCATACCATATTCAGGCCGCCGGCATACAGCATTGAGACGCCTCAATTCGTAGGGGGAGAAGATGCTGCGCTGCACACGCAAATGCAGGCCGCGGAGGGCGGCTCAGCCGGGGCGTGGGGCCGCGGCCCGGCCCAGACGATCCGCAATGGCTTCTCCAAGGCCGGTGCGCGGGAGGGGCGCCACGGCAATGGAGGGAACGCCGGTCTCATCCAGTGCACGCAGGGCGCCGTAAAGGCGGGCGGCGGCTTCTGTCAGCCGGCCTTCCGGGCTGAGGTCCAGAATGGTGGCGGCTTGCTCCGTGCCTGGTGGCCGTGCACCGGCAAATGTCAACAAGGCTTCGCCGGGTGCGATATGGGTGGCCTCAAGCCGCACCCTGGCCCGTGGGGCATAGTGGGAGAGAAGGCGGCCGGGTGAGGCCGGGCGGGCGACATCGTTCGGCACGGCATCCGCCAGAGGCGCGCCGATCAGCGCTTCCACTTGCGCACGGGTGATTCCGCCGGGCCGTAACAGACGCAGTTCAGGGCCCGTAGCGTCAATGATGGTTGATTCTACACCGACCCGAGTCGGCCCGCTGTCGAGCACGGCATCAATCCGCCCGGCGAGATCTTCGCTCACATGGGCGGCTTCAGTTGGGGAAACATGGCCCGAACGGTTGGCGCTGGGCCCCACTACCGGCCCGCCAAAAGCCGCCAGCAGAGCATGGGCCACGGGATGATCCGGGATACGGATGCCAACCGTGCCGAGCCCGGCGCGCGCCAGCTCACAAACCCGCGCCCCGCCTTGATAGGGCACTACCAGAGTGAGGGGGCCGGGCCAGAATGCGGCGGCCAGTTTTTGGGCGGCGGCATTGAATGCGCCGATCTGCAATGCGTCTGACGCATAGGCGAGATGCGCAATCAGCGGGTTGAAAGCGGGCCTTCCCTTTGCGTCATAAAGGTGCGCTACCGCGTCAGGGTTCGCAGCGTCTGCACCAAGGCCGTAAACAGTCTCGGTGGGGAAGGCGACCAGGCCTCCGCTTCGCAAAAGATCGGCAGCAATGTCGATGGAGGCGGGGTTCGAGGCGGAAAGTGTTTGGGTGCGACGAGAAGGCATGCGCTGGATTATCCTGCTGCGTCTTCTGGAAACCCCCACATGTTGTACTGAATTTGCCTTTAACTCTCCTTTTGTGAGAGTGGGCAGGATAGTATCATCCGGAGGCCTCTTGACGAGGGGGGGCTCCGCCACGAATAGGAGCGGGCCGTTGCTCGCGCTTAGAGCGCGGACGGCGGGTCGGGTCAAGTCGCGCGTCCGCGTCCTCTGCGGAACTGCGCATCTCGAGGAGAATGTGATGGCTTATCGTGCACCGGTCGAGGATATTTCCTTTTTCCTGAAGACCTGCACCGCGCTCCCGCGACTGATTGATGAAGGGCTGGTGGATGTGTCCTTCGACCTGGTGGACCCGATCCTGGAAGAAGCGGGCAAGTTCGCTTCTTCAGTGGTCGAGCCGCTGGACCAGGTGGGTGACAAGGAAGGTTGCTCCCTGAAGGATGGCGCAGTCACCACTCCCACGGGCTGGAAGCAATCCTACAAGGCCTGGGGTGAGGCGGGCTGGAGCTCGGTGGCGGCTGAAGAAAAGTTCGGTGGCCAGCATCTGCCGCTCGCCGTCACCTCCGCGTTGACGGAGTTCTGGAACACGGCGTCGCCGTCATTCGGCATTGGCGGCGTGCTCTCCATGGGCGCGATTGAAGCCCTCTCTGCCCATGGCTCCGAGCATCTCCAGAAGACCTATCTGGAAAAGCTCGTCTCCGGCCAGTGGAGCGGCACCATGAACCTGACGGAGCCGCAGGCCGGTTCCGATCTTGCAGCCCTGCGCGCCAAGGCTGTGAAGCAGGATGATGGCACCTATCGCATCTTCGGCTCCAAGATCTTCATCACCTATGGCGAGAACGATATCTTCGAGAATATCGTCCATCTCGTGCTGGCGCGTTTGCCGGATGCCCCGGCGGGCACCAAGGGTATTTCGCTCTTCGTGGTGCCGAAGTTCCTGGTGAACGAGGATGGCAGCCTGGGTGCGCGCAATGATGTGTGGTGCACCGGCATCGAGCACAAGCTGGGCCTGCACGGTTCGCCCACCTGCACCATGACCTTTGGCGACAAGGGCGAAGGTGCGATCGGCTGGCTGGTCGGCGAGGAAAATCGCGGTCTGGCCTGCATGTTCACCATGATGAACAATGCCCGTCTGGCCGTTGGCATTCAGGGCGTGGCTGTAGCCGAACGCGCCACCCAGCGCGCTTTCGAATATGCGAAGGAGCGTCGGCAGGGCAAGGCGTCCAGCTGGAAGGGTGAGGGCATGGCCCCCATCATCGAGCACCCGGACGTGCAGCGCATGCTGTTGACCATGCGTGCCGAGACCGATGCCGCCCGCGCCATCTGCCTGATGACTGCCGATGCGCTGGACCGTTATCATCGTCTGCCTGATGAAGCTGCGCGCGCCAGCGCACATGCCGAGGCCAGCCTGTTGACGCCGGTCGCCAAGGCTTTCTCCACGGATACCGGTATTGAAGTGTCTTCGCTCGGCGTGCAGGTGCATGGCGGCATGGGCTATATCGAAGAAACCGGCGCGGCCCAGCATTATCGCGATGCCCGTATTTTCGCGATCTATGAGGGCACCAATGGCATTCAGGCCATTGATCTGGTGACCCGCAAGCTGTCTCAGCAGAATGGCGATGTCGTCAACGCGCTGATCGACAGCTACCGCGAGACCGCCGAAGAGGTGAAGGCGATGGACAGCGCGCAGTTCGGCCATGCCGGTCTGCGCCTGGCCGAGGCCGTGGAAGCGCTGGGTCGCTCCACCCGCCAGATGATGGACTGGCTGGGCGCTGATAACCAGAAGGTGCTGGCTGGCGCCACGCCTTATCTGCGCCTGTTCGCCCGTGCTGCTGGTGGTGCCTATCTGGCCCGCGCGGCTCTGGCTGCGGCCCGTGCGCAGAGCGAAGGCCAGACGGATCCGCGTCTTGCCGCGCGCATCGCTACGGCCCGCTTCTTCGCGGAGAATCTGTGTCCGCAGGCTTCCGGCCTGGAGCAGATTGTGGCTGGCGGCTATCACAGCCTGGCCGGTGGTGAGGTCGTGCTGAAGCTGGACTGAGTGCAGTCTTCAACGGAATGATGATGCGGGGTGGGGCGGTGACGCTCCGCCCCGCATTGCTTTGATGTGCCGGGCAGGCCCAATTCCGGGGTTGGCCGAAGGATAGTTC
The DNA here is from genome assembly GCF_052492075.1 of Haloleucobacter albus. Taxonomy (NCBI): domain Bacteria; kingdom Pseudomonadati; phylum Pseudomonadota; class Alphaproteobacteria; order Hyphomicrobiales; family Xanthobacteraceae; genus Haloleucobacter; species Haloleucobacter albus. The sequence goes on along the minus strand of NZ_JBQWAS010000029.1, from coordinate 82,237 downwards.
GTAGACAAACGATCTATTTTTACGCTTAAAAGTATTGGTGTTCTGGTTTTTTCTTTCAGAATATTTTGATCTTGGGCGCATGGGCGACAATATCTGTGTGAGTATTCTGTTTTATTTCATGGTGCTAAATGTTTTTGGCTGCCGTTTCTGTTTTCAGGCACTTTTCCATGTGAGACCTGTCTGTGCCTTGTTTTTGACAAAAAGCCGCAGGCTCATAAATATCATTATATATCAATAGCATGTTCAGACATCTCGGATCTCTAACGGCGTTGTTTTGATTTGCATCAATGTGAACATTCAAAAATTTGAAAGGTTATATTTGCTCTCTGACGAATGGTGAAAGCATGAAAAAGCTTGCCGTCATCGTCGTACTCGGTCTGGCCGCATTGGCAGCGGCCTATGGTGTTGCACTTTCGACGCCCTATTGGTTTGCGCCGAAACAACAGGCCGATGTCGATATTCGTGACCCTGAACTGATTGCCCGAGGGGCCTATGTTGCCCGTGCGGCAGATTGCGTGGCCTGCCACACCGCGCCGGGTGGAAAGCCCTTTGCTGGTGGTCTGGGGATGCAGACCCCGATGGGCACCATCTATTCCACCAATGTGACGCCGGACCGTGAAAGCGGCATCGGCGCTTATAGCTATGGGGATTTTGAGAGGGCTGTGCGTCGCGGCTTCCGGCCCGATGGCACGCCGCTTTATCCGGCCATGCCCTATGTGTCCTATGTCGTGGTGAATGATGCGGACATGAAGGCGCTCTACGCCTATTTCATGAGCTCGGTTGAGGCGGTGAACCAGCCGAACGCGCCGACCACCATGCCGTGGCCCCTTTCCATGCGCTGGCCTCTGGCGTGGTGGCAGCTTCTGTTCGCTCAGCCGCGGAGCTTCGAGGTCGCCGAAGGCACGGACCCGGTGATTGCGCGCGGAGCTTATCTGGTGGAAGGGTTGGCCCATTGCGGCGCCTGCCACACGCCGCGCGGTTTGGCCTTTGAAGAAAAGGCGCTGAAGAATGATCCGGCGGGCCAGTATCTTTCGGGTTCTGTGCTGGAAGGCTGGTATGCCAAGAATCTGCGCCATGAGGCGCGTGGCCTCTCAAGCTGGAGTGAGGGGGAGATCGTCGATTTCCTCAAGACAGGGCGCACCACGCACACGGCGGCCTTTGGCTCCATGGCGGATGTGGTGGGGCATTCCACGCAGTTTCTCACCCCGGAGGATCTCACGGCCATTGCCCGTTATCTCAAGCAGTTGCCGGCGCGTCCGGGGCATTCCGTGGAATGGAAGCCAAACCCGGATGTGACGACAGCCGCCCTGATGGCGGGGGATTACAGCGCACCGGGCGCGGCCGCCTATGTGGAACACTGCTCCTTGTGCCACCGTCTGGATGGGCGCGGCGCACCGCGGATTTTCCCGGCCCTGAAGGAAAATTCCATCGTCTTTGCGGAAGACCCATCCTCCCTCATCCAGTTCACGCTGACTGGAGGCACGATGGCACAGACGCCGGCAGATGTGATGACTTTCACCATGCCGGGCTTCGCCAAGCTCTCCAATCATGATGTGGCGCAGATTCTTACCTTCATCCGCAATGGCTGGGGCAACCATGCCGCGCCGGTGACGGCGGAGGAGGTATCTCAGATGCGGGGTATCATCGAGAACAAGCCCGTGAATTTCGTGCCTGAACACCCGGCAAAGGTGCAGGGCGAAACACGCGGTCCGGCGGATGAGGCGCACAATGGCTAGCTCTTACAAGATTGTGGGCGCCATACTTGGCGTGGCCATTCTGGCCGGCGGTGGGGCCTATGCCGCACTGGGCTTCAACCGCACCTTGAACGCGCCTCCACCCCAGACCTATCCGGTGGTGAACAAGGAGGGGCAGCAGGTTGGCATCTACCAGATCCCCGATGATACGGAGATTCCGAACCTGCCGAATGGAGAGCTTGTGCTCTATGGCAAGCGGCTTCTGAATGAAACAGCGCGGCTGCTGCCGGAGCATGTGGGCGACAAGCTGAATTGCAACAGCTGCCATCTGGGTGAAGGCAAGATCAATTACAGCGCGCCCTTCATCAACACCATCAATGATTACCCCACCTTCAAGCCGCGCGCCGGCAAGGTGATTGATATTGTGCAGCGCATCAATGGCTGTTTCCAGCGCTCCATGAATGGCAAGCCTCTGGCACCGGAATCCCGCGAGATGCAGGCCATGATCGCCTATATGGACTGGCTGCGGAACGGCGTGCCGAAGGGCAACCGGGTGCAGGTGGTGAATGCCGGCCCCATTGATATGTCACTGGTGCCGGACCCGGTGCGGGGTGAGCAGATCTATGCCCGCGAATGCGCCACCTGCCATGGCGTCAATGGTGAAGGCATGAAGGATCAGGCCGGAAATTTCATCTTCCCGCCACTGTGGGGGGATGAATCTTTCAATATCGGTGCCGGCATGGCGCGGACTTACAAGGCTGCGGCCTTCGTGAAATATTCCATGCCGATGAGCGTCAATCAGAACCATCCGCTGGGGCAGGGTGGGGTTCTGAACGATCAGGATGCGGTGGATGTGGCGGAGTTCTTCACCCATCAGCCGCGGCCGGATTTCGCCAAAAAGGCGGGAGACTGGCCCAACCAGCCCAAGCCGAAAGATGCACGCTACTGAAAGCACACCTTCCGGTGGATATGGAAAGGGGCGGCTCCTGGCGGGCCGCCCTTTTTTGGCTCTGCACAGCCAGGCCGTAGCCTGCGCCCTTACGGATAAAGACGGGTGCGTGTCCAGTCCTGATCCGGGGCGGGGCGGCGGAACACGATGCGATCATGCAGGCGGAATGCGCCATCGTGCCAGAACTCAATGGAGAGGGGGGGGAGGCGGAAGCCGGTCCAGTGCGGGGGGCGAGGCACGCTGCCCAGCGCATATCTGGCGGTGACTTTCGCCACGGCCGCCTCCAGTGCAAAACGCCCTTCCAGCGGACGGGATTGCTGGCTGGCCCATGCGCCAAGCTGGGAGAGACGCGCCCGGCTGGCGAAATAGGCATCAGCCTCTTCATCCGAAACCCGCTCTACCGGGCCGCGCACGCGCACTTGCCGACGCAGGCTTTTCCAGTGAAAAACCAGTGCTGCCCGCGGATTGGCCGCCAGCTCCCGGCCCTTTGCGCTTTCAGTGTTGGTGTAGAAGACGAAGCCGTGCTCATCCACGCCCTTCAGCAGCACCATGCGGGCATCGGGCATGCCCTCCTCATCCACCGTGGCCAGCATCATGGCGTTGGGGTCGTTCAGCTCGCTTTTGCCAGCATCGGAAAGCCATTCGGCAAACAGGCGAAAAGGCTCTTTTGCCTCGGTAAAATCACCGGATGTTAAGGAGTTCCGGGCTTCCTTGGGTTGATCTGTCGTCATTGTGGGAGCCCTCAGTGTCTCTGCCAGTTCCGGCCATGCCCGAACGGGGCCGGCTGCCCCCTTATAGAAGCCTTGCCGGCATTCGCGAAGGCTTGCGTGCGGGCCGGGGCATGCTTGTGCTGGCGCTTGTTGTCGCATGCACAGGCTGCGCGGGGCTGGAGGGTGCTTATGATGACCCTATGGTGGAAACCGGCTCTGTTCCCGCGCGGCAAGGTGTGTTTGAGCCGCCCATCGGCAAGGCCCCGGAAGGGGTTTCCGTCTCGGATTGGCGCATGGCCACGCTGGCGCTGGATGAGGCACTGAAGGCCCCCCAGATCGACACCAGTATTTCATGGGAAAATCCCATTACCGGTGCGCGTGGCACATCCACCCCCATCGGTGCGGAAGCAGATGGCCAGTGTCGGGATTTCATGATCGCCATTCTGGCAGCTCCGTCGGCCGATAGATGGGTGAGCGGGCAAGCCTGCCGCAGGACAGGAAAGACCGTGCTTTCGGATGTGAGGATGCTGGAGCGCAGCTGAATCCGCCCTCAGCTTTGCAATGCAACAAAAAATCAGGGTTGCATTTCTTGCGGGCGTTGCATTTTCTGCCGTCCGGGCCCACATCCTTCATGCGGCCGGCAGCAGAAGCGCTGGCCGGTGAGGTGAATTTTCATGCGTGATCCATACGACGTCCTCGGCATTTCCAAGACTGCCGACGAAGCCGAGATCAAGCGCGCCTATCGGCGTCTGGCGAAGAAACTGCATCCTGATGCCAATGCTGATGATCCCAAGGCGCAGGACAAGTTTGCGGAGCTGAACACTGCCCACGAGATTCTCGCGGACAAGGAAAAACGTGGCCAGTATGACCGCGGCGAGATTGACGCCGAAGGCAAACCGCGTGCGCCGGAATTTTCCGGGTTCGGGGGGCGGCGCGGTGGCGCAGGTGGGCCCGGCGGCTTCTCCGGTTTCGATGGCGATACCATTTTCGAAAGCTTCTCTTTCGGGCCGGAAGGGATGCGCCGCCAGAATGCGGGTGGGCGCGGAGCCGGTTTTGAGGATCTGGGCGATATTTTCGGCTTTGGTCGTCAGCGCCGCAGTGCGGGTGGTGGTTTCCAGCCTACACCCGGTGCGGATGTTGAGCTGTCTCTCGAAGTGAGCCTGGAAGATGCAACCGCAGGCGCAAAAAAGCGTGTGACCCTGCCCAATGGCAAGCAGATCGAGATCAAGATCGCGGCCGGCACGCGCGAGGGGCATCGCATGCGCCTGAAGGGGCAGGGCCAGCCCGGCCCGGCCGGTGGGCCGATGGGGGATGCCTATGTCACCATCAATTATGCGCCGCATGCCGTGTTCGAGCGCGAGGGGGATGACCTGCGCCAGAATGTTGATGTGCTGCTGTCCGATGCCGTGCTCGGCGCCAAGGTGCGCGTGCGCACACTGACGGGGCAGGTGGAACTGGCCGTGCCGGAGTGGACATCCGGCGGGCGTACATTCCGCCTGCGCGGCAAGGGGCTGCCAAAGGAAAAAGGCGGCCATGGCGACATGAAGGTGCGGCTCAACATCATTTTGCCCGAGGGCAGGGATGAGGAGCTGATTGCGCTGATGCAGAAGCGCAGGGACGCGGCCGCCTGAGCCGCGTTCTTCTTTCTGTCGTAAGCCCGGAGGCAATGCGGCGGGCTTTTGCCGCCGTTTCTGCGGGTGAAACTCAGTTGCGTGCAAGGGCAGAACTGTTTGCGGATATTGCCGAAATAATGAGCCTTTTGGCGTTTCATTACTCTGCGAATATGCCTACAGTTTGGGCCCGGCTATGAAAATCCAATGGTGGGCTATGTTCCTCGAACTGCAAAATCTGTATTTTGAAGATCTGACACTGGGGCAGACAGAGCGTCTGTCCAAGACGGTGTCTTCTGATGATATTGTGGGCTTCGCCGAATTGACCGGTGATCGCAACCCCATCCATCTCTCTGAACATTTCGCGGCGCAGACCACCTTTGGCGGGCGTATCGCCCATGGGCTTTATACGGCTGGCCTGATCTCGGCTGTTCTGGGAACCCGCCTGCCGGGGCCGGGCGCCATCTATCTCTCCCAGACTCTGAACTTCCGTGCGCCTGTTCGCATTGATGATACGGTGGATGTGGAAGTGAAGGTGGTGGAGCTGATGGCTGAGAAGTGCCGCGCGCGGCTTTCTTGTGTCTGCTCGGTCAAGGGCGAGGTTGTGCTGGATGGAGAGGCCTGGGTGAAGGTGCCTTCCTCCGTGCCGAAAGAGGAAAGAGAGAAAAAATCCTCGGCGGCGTGACAAAACCGGCTTTGAATGAGCCGGAACAGATGACACCGGGCAGCGTTGTTTTGCCCGGTGTGTTTTTCAGGGCTTGGGAGGGCGTGCATGTTTGAGTCGGCGAAGGTGGAGCACACGCTCGATAAAGCGGCCTTCAAGGCGCTGGAACCGGGCTTGAGAGAAGAGTTGCTCAACCTTCAGTTCCAGCTCATTGACCAGAACCGGCGCAGTTTGCTGGTTTTGATTCATGGGCCGGATGGTGCCGGCAAGGGCGCTGTGCTCAACCGTTTGTACGACTGGCTGGATATCCGAAAGCTGGACACGCTGACGTACAAATCCCTTTGCCATCGCAAAGGGCAGGGGGAAGAGCGCAGGCATCCGCCCATGTGGAAATACTGGCGTGGCCTACCGCCTTTCGGCGATATCGGCCTCATGCTGGGCTCCTGGTATCATGAGCCCCTTTGCAGATGGGCGCTGGAGCAGGGTGATGACGCCGACCTGACCAGCGACATCGACCATATCCGTCGTTTTGAGGCCATGCTGGATTCAGAAGGCGTGAGCCTGCTGAAGATCTGGCTGTATCTGGATCATAAAGAAGCGCGCAAACGCCTCAAGGCCCTGACCAAGGGCGCTTACAAGCGCCCGGTGGTGCGTGAGTGGGAAGAGCTGGATTCTCCTAAAGCGCGGGCGCGCGTGGGCCGGGTGGCGGAAGAGGTGGCCCGTTCCACCTCAACAGATTATGCGCCCTGGCAGGTGGTGCCGGCGAGCGACGCCAATTATCGCGATGCCACGATCGGTGGCGTCTTGCTGGAAAAATTGCGTCGCATGACTGCCGGTACAATGGAGATGAATGGCGGCAGCTCAACCGGCACCGTTGTATCCTCACATAATCCCAGCGCCTTGCCGCATTTTTCCATTCTTTCCACGCTGGATCTTTCCCAGAAGCTGGAGAAAAAGGATTACGAGGTCCAGCTGGCGCGGGAACAGCATCGCATTACTGTCGCAACGTCTTCGAAAGCCTTTGCCGAGCGCGGCCTTGTCATCGCCTTCGAGGGCAGTGATGCTGCCGGGAAAAGCTCTGCCATCATGCGGTTGCGAGAGGCTTTGGACCCACGTTATTTCCGTGTCTATCCCATTGCGGCTCCCACGGATGAAGAGCGGGCACGGCCGTATCTGTGGCGCTTCTGGCGGCGGATTCTCTCCCATGGCCAGACGGCGATTTTTGATCGCTCATGGTATGGGCGCGTGTTGGTGGAGCGTGTCGAAAAGCTCTGCTCGCATGATGACTGGAGCCGGGCTTATGGCGAAATCAATGATTTCGAGGCAGAGCTTTCCGACTCCGGTCTCATCGTGGTGAAGTTCTGGCTCGCGATCAGCCAGGATGAGCAGGCGCGCCGCTTTGAAGCACGGGAGACTGTGCCCTACAAGCGCTTCAAGCTGACCCCGGAAGACTGGCGCAACCGTGCCAAATGGCCTCTCTACGAAGCTGCGGTGACAGAGATGGTGGACCGTACCTCCACCCGTATCGCCCCCTGGACACTGGTTGAGGCGGAAGACAAGCGTTTTGCCCGTGTGAAAGTGCTGCGCACTATTGCGGACAGGCTGGAAGAAGCCTTGGGTGGTTGAGACAATCACAATTGATCTGCGGAAGTGAAATCATCCGGGAAAGGTGAACCCACTCCGCAAGAAGAGAGTTCCCATCTGTTCTCAGGTGGGAATCTCTGCTTTTGAAACGCTGGTCTCCGACGAGATCTCTACGCGGCCCCGTCCATTTTCCTTCGCCTTGTACATGGCGCGATCCGCTGTATCCAAAAGGGCAGCGGCTGTGATGTCATCATGGGGTGCGGCCAGAGCCACGCCTACGCAGGCGCCGATGGAAACCGTCAGATCACCCAGGGGGAAGGGTTTGCACAGGGCTTCTTGCACCTTGTGCGCCACGAGAAGGCTGCTGGCCCTGTCCGTGACCATGGGCAGCAACACGACGAATTCGTCGCCTCCCAAGCGCCCCACCGTATCTTCTGCCCGCACGCTGGCAATCAGGCGTTCGGCCACAGCCTTCAGCAACATGTCGCCCACGGCGTGTCCATAGGTATCGTTGACGGGTTTGAAACGGTCCAGATCCACAAACAGAATTGCAACAGGCACATTGAGACGCTGGCTTTGGGTCAATGCCTGTTCGGCGCGGTCCAGCAACAGGGTTCTGTTTGGCAGGCTGGTGAGCGGATCAAAGTTTGCCTTGTGCCAAAGCTGATCTTCCTTCTCCTTGCGTTCTGTAATGTCGGAGAGCACGCCGACATAGCCCGTGCACGCGCCGGTGGAGTGGTGGATGGCTGCGTTGATGACAAGGCGCTCAACAAAAGTACGGCCGCTCTTGTGGCGGTTGGTGATCTCTCCTTCCCAGGACCCTTTGGTCGCCAGGCTCTCATACATGGCGCGGAAGAAGGCGGCATCATGCACCCCCGAGGACAGGACATTGGGATGCTTCCCGATGACCTCCCGTGCGCTGTAGCCGGTGATCTTGGTGAAAGCCTTATTGACCGCGCGGATCACACCCTTGGCATCTGTCACCATGATGCCTTCAGTGGTGGAATCAAAAACAAGCTGGCTGATGACCTGCTTTTCCTTCTGGCGGATCAGTTCGGTCACATTGCTGAAGCCGATGATTGCGCCTGAGGCATGGCCGTCCGCATCTGTGGGGATGCGCCTGGAATTGAATGTCGCCCACACGCGCTGCTTGTGTTTATCAAGCGTATAGAGCAGCTCATCTTGCAGATCCTGCATCAGTGCGCGCCAACTGGGGCGTTCCTTTTCCCTCAGTTCGCGCCCGGTCGGGTCGAAGAGGGGCTTGGCACGACGCTTCAGATCTTCTTCATGCGTCGTCAGAATATCAAGGGCAGCGCTGTTATAGGCCACGAACTGGCCTTGCCCATCCACCACCACCATGCCTGCGGGAACAGCCTCGAAGATGGTGCGATAGCGGGCTTCACTTTCTTTCAGCTGGCGTTCAAGACGGAACCGCGACGTGACATCATGAATGATGGAATAGAGGACGGTGCGGCCGGTCAGATTCACTGGCCCGGCATAAACTTCCACCTGCCTGATTTCGCCATCCGCCAGACGGTGGGGAAACAGAAAGGAGGGGCGCTGGGCCGCGAGTGCTTCGGCCATGTGCTGACGAATTTCATCAACGGGCAGACAATTGACGTCGCTGATCTGAAGTTTGAGGAACTGTTCGCGCGTGTAACGATAGAAATCGCAAGCGGCCTTGTTCGCCTCGATGATCCGCCCGGTTTTGGGATCGGAGATAATCTTGATGGAATGGTTCTGGTCAAAGAGCCCATGGTAAAGGGCTTCTTGCTCCGCCAGTTCCTTTCGCTTCCGCTCCAGCCGCACCATGAGGAATACGATGGCCGCGATCAGTATGGAGAGAAGCCCCAGATTGGTGAAGGCGTAACTGCGATTCTCCTCAATATGCGTGTTTACCTCATGAAGAATGCTGGCCTCAGAAAGAGAGACGGTCACAATAACCGGGTAAACGGCAAGATGATCCCACGCTAGAACGCTATCGGTTTCCGGTGACGAGGGGTTCTTGTTCTTGAAAAGAACGGAGCCTCTATGGGACGCGCTTGTTTCCAGATAGGGTACATCAGCAGGCACTTTGGCACCAAACTGGCCGGGCTGGCTGCTGGCCAGAATCTGGCCATCGGGCACAAGCACAAGCTTGGCGCTATCGCCCGGAGATTGGGTGATGCTGGCCAGTTGAGATGAAAAATAGGTATGCGGAATATCGGCAACCATCGTGCCGACGACCCTTCCGCCCTGCACCAGCGGACGCGCGAAACGCACCTCGGCATTTTTCGTGGCGTCATCATGAGCGCCCACAATCAGATAAGGCCCATTCAGTGGCAGGTGACGGGCCCTCAGCACCGTACTTTGCGCCGTGGTGAGGCGCATGGGCGCTTGAGCTGGGTCTGTTGAGGCCCGCAGCTCTCCCGATGCGCGATACAGCGAAATGCGGGCTTCTCCCGGCAAGGGGAAGAAAGAGAGCATCCGCGCCACGGAATTCTCGAAATTCGGGGAGGTGTGCAGACCTTCCTGCTGCAACCCGAGCAGAAAGCGATCTATCGCCCGAAAGGTGGATTCGAATTCCTGATCCAGCACATGGGCAACTTGTGTTGCGCGGGCCTGCGCAGAAATGCGGGCCGTATCCCGGCGCTCTTCATAGGTGCCTTCGAGGTGAACCCAATAGGCGAAAAAAAGCAATATTATAAATGAGATAAGGAGGGCAATCCGTCTTTCGGAATAGAATTTGAACAGACGCATCACACCTTACTCACTGAGCGGCAACGGCTCTTGGTTCCCCAAGCTGCCCTTAGGGTATCAAAGCTACATTACGTATTTTTACGGGAAACGAAAGACGTAGATCCAACGACCCCATGGAATGGACCTGAGGTGGAGGGTCTGATGGGGCGAAGCGGCTATGAACTGAACGGATAGAGTACATATTGTGCCCGTTATTGCGCATGCCGCATTCTCTTTCTGTTCCCTTATGTTCGGATGCCTGTGCCACATACATCTGAAAATAAAAGGAAACTGGCTGGGGCGGGAGGGTTCGAACCTCCGCATGGCGGAATCAAAATCCGCTGCCTTACCACTTGGCTACGCCCCAATCCGGCCGGGCGCGCAACATATCGCTGCTGATGGCATCTGTCCAATCCCTTGTGAATGAGATGTGCATATCTGCGCAGGAAAAACTGTTTTTTGCCTGGCATGGCCGGTTCATATGTCAGGTGTTATCTGGTTGTACCCGGATCACAGGTGGAGAGAGTGGATGATGTTTCCCGGCTGGCGCTTTCATGTGCGCACAGTGTGCTGGAGTGGGCTGCTAGCTCTGGCGCTGGTATTTGTGCTGCCGTTTTCTGCGCATGCCGTTGCGGGCGAAAGCCGTATGAAACGGTGTGGTGATGAATGGTCCGCGGTGAAGGCCGCCGGGAAAGTACCGGCCAGCCAAAGTTGGAAAGAATTCTACGCCGCATGCAGTGCACGCCTGAAGAAGCAGGATTCTGCGCAGCAGAAGAGAGGCGAGGACGGACGCAGAAAGCCTATGGCGCAAGCATCGTCATCTGCTGGAAGCGCTGAGGCACACCGCAAATCCGCAACCTCGCAGAAGCCCGGCAAAAAGGAACCGACACCGGGCCAGCGCGCGGCTCGCCAGCGGCAGAAGAAATGCGGTGCGGAATGGCGTGAACAGAAGGCGGCCGGGAAAATTCAGGCAGGGCAGAAATGGCCGCAATTCTGGAGTGATTGTAACGCCCGGCTCAAGCGCTCAGGGCAGTAGATGGGTTTGTGTCATATGGCGAACATGTGGGCAAAAAAGATTTCTGGATCTTCTCTGGTCACGTCTTGAATGCCGGCTGACGTTCCTCGGCTCGCCAAACCTTGGGACGCCAGCCATGCGTGCAAACAGAATGTTGGCTCAGTTTCCGCTGAAGCGGGGCGCGCGCTTCTCTGCAAAGGCGAGGCGGCCTTCACGATAATCCGCACTGGCATTGGCCTGCGCGGTGGCCTTGCGGGCTTCAGCCAGTACAGCTTGCGCTCCGCTTTCGGCCGCCCGAATGCCAAGCTTGGCGGCTTTCAGCGTAATAGGGGCATTTTCGGCGATGCGGCGCGCCAGTTTTTCGGCGGCGTCATCAGCCTCAGCTGTTGTGGTGAGCTGGTCGATCGCCCCCATTTCATAGGCACGCTGCGCACCGATCCGATCGGCCGTGAAAAAGAGCTGTCGCGTGCCCTGGCTGCCGAAGGCGCGCAACAGCCGGTTCATGCCGCGCGGATCATAACCCAGCCCCAGCCGTGCGGCGGGAATGGCAAAGAAAGCGTCATCTGAAGCGATGCGCAGATCGCAACTGGCGGCCAGCGCCGCCCCCGCACCAACACATGCGCCGCGGATCAGCGCAATAGTGGGGCAGGAGAGGCTTTCCACCGCCGCGCAGGCGGCTTCCACGAAATCATCATAGCTTTGCGCGCCGGAAGCATCTGAGCGGGCAGCATCAAAATCCGAAATGTCGGCACCACCTGAAAAGGCTTTTTCCCCTTCGCCGCGAAGGATCGCTGCGCGAATATCCTGCCGTCCTTTGGCCTCGGCCGCAAAGCTTGACAGCGCCTGCCACATGGCGCTGGAAATGGCATTTCGCCGGTCGGGGTTTGAAAGTACGAGGCGGGCAATGCCCTGCTCAATGGTTATGGCGATGGAGCCTGCCACCGTGGATCTCCCATTTTCAAGCCTGTGCTGCACCATGCAGGATGTTGCAACGGGGTGGCAGCCATATTGCGGCTGCGCAGAAGCTGCACATTGCCTGAAAAGCGGCAGCATGGCCATGGGCGTGGAAGATGATGCGAAAGGGAAGGCGAAACAGGGCGGCACCGCAGGGTGCCGCCCCGTCCCGACGGGTGCCGGTCAGGGCTTGGCACCCGAAGCCAAGAATGGAGAACATTCTTGATCTAAATCGATTCAGTTCGCGTCTTCTTTGAAGCCTTGCGCAGATAACTGCAAGGTCGAAGGCGCTGAAAACGGGCGCAACCGTTATTTTTTGAGCGGGTCGGGGCGAATGAGGCTTATTCCTTGCGGAAAACGACGCTGCCGATGAAACCAACAACCAGGCTGCCAATGGCTACGGCGATGCCATAGAAAAGGCCATCATTCTGGGCAAAGGTGGCCAGCTCCTGTTCAAAGCCACTTCTCTGGACATGAAAATGGTTGGTGGTGCGGGCAATCACCCGCCCTTCACGCAGCAGCTTCACGCTGACTTCATATTGCCCCAGCGGTGCGCGACCGGGAATCTGTAATTCCGCACGGAAGACACCGGGCGCGATGAAGCGGACGCCATTGGGGGCTTCCTGATAAAACTGCTCGCTCTCCTGAATGCGCAGAAACGCCGTGCGGAACGGATCTGTCGGCACCACATCGGCAAAATCCGGCCCTATCCTTTGCAGCAGAATGTTGCGCACAAGACCGATCTGCTCATTCCGCAATTGGGCAGGCGAGGCCATCTCCTCAACCGGGCGGGAGGATTGGACGCTGAGAAATGAGGGCGCTTCAACAAAGTTGCGCCGGTCTGTATTCACCCACAGGCCCAGAACCTGTGATTTTCGCCAGGTGACAAAGCTGGCTTTCGGGCCACGCACGGTAATCACCACATCGGGGTCCGGGTCTTTTTCATCAGCCTTTTCGGCTACGCCAAACAGCACCAGTTCCGCGCCGGTGAAGCTGGAAGTGATGCGCACATCCGGCTGGGAGATGGACAGCACGACCTTTTCCCGAGAGGTGCCCTGTGCACAGGCCGAAGATACGGCCACAACAGACAGAAAGCCCGTCACGAGCAGCATTGCGCACTGCCGGAAGGCCGAAAGACGGGCCATGCTGGTAGCAGTCATGGCGCAAGCTCCGTTTCTGTCACGACATAGAGATCGTGCGGGACACGCACCAGATCCACAGCCACGCGCACGCCAACGGAGAGCACCAGTAGCGCCAGCAGAAAACGCAGATTCTCCGGCCGCATGGTTTGCCCGGTGCGTGCGCCAAACTGCGCGCCCATGGTGCCGCCAATCATCAGCACAAAAGCCAGCATTGCATCCACAGAGCCATTGGAGGCCGCATGCAGAATGGTGGCGGAAGCCATGGTGGCAACGGTGAGCACCATGGAGGTGCCAACGGATGTGGTGGTAGGCACACGCAGCAGATAGATCAGCGCCGGCACCAGAATGAAGCCACCCCCCACACCCAGCACCGCGCCCAGCACACCAATCATGAAACCGAGCCCGGCTACAGGAATGGCGGAGACATAGATACGGGAGCGGCGAAAACGCATTTTCAGCGGCAACCGCATGATCCAGCTATGGGTTCCGGGCCGGCGTACAATCGGCTTGTTGCCCTTGCGGGTGCGGACAATGGCGCGCACGCTTTCCGTCAGCATCATCAGGCCGATGCCGCCCAGAAGCAGCGTGTAGGAAATGCGGATGATGAGATCCACCTGGCCGACACTGCTCAGCCATGTAAACAGCGCCACACCACAGCCTGTGCCAATCACACCTCCGGCGAGCAGTACGCCGGCAAGGGGCAGGTCCACGAGCCCCTTGCGCAAATAGGCCAGCGCTCCAGAAAATGAGGAGGCCGCCATATAGGGCGAAACACTGGCCACGGCCACGGTGGATGGAATGCCGGTGAAGATGAGCAGCGGTGTCAGCAAAAAACCGCCACCCACGCCAAACATGCCAGAAATGAAGCCTACTGCGAGGCCCATGGCGAAGATGGTGAAAATCGCCACCGGCAATTCGGCGATCGGCAGATAAATGGTCACTGGGCCCACCCGTCACAGGTCAGGGGGAGAAAAAGAGAACTGTGCGCCATTGGTCCCGGAGTCGGAAAAAGATGCAATCGGAAAGGCCATTATCTTCCAGACATCCTGCCCTGAAGCGTCCCTTGAAATGGCGTTTCGGGCCGGATGCCGGAAGATATGCTGCGAGGTTGTCACAGGCCGATCAGATGGGCGATCTCGGCGGCGGCGAGCGCCGGGGCCAGCGTACCCTGCGCCACGGCTTCCTCAAGGGCGGGCAATCGGGCTTTCACCGAGGCGTCGGTCATTACGCGTTCATTGAGGCGTTCATTCAGCAAGGTCCACATCCAGCGCACCTGCTGGGCCTGCCGGGTGGCCTGAAAGCTGCCGGCAGCTTCGCATTTCTGGCGATGCAGCTCCACCTGCTCCCACACTTCCGGCATGCCATTTCCGGTGAGCGCGGAATAGGTCAGCACCGGTGGAGACCAGTGCGCCTGACGTGCGCCCAGCAGATGTAGGGCGGCGCGATATTCACTGGCGGCAGCCCGCGCGCGCGGGATATTGTCGCCATCGGCCTTGTTGACGGCCACGATATCCGCCAACTCCAGCACGCCCTTCTTGATGCCCTGCAACTCATCGCCCGCACCGGGCAGCATCAGCACCAGAAAGGTGTCCGTCAGATCCGCCACTGCGGTTTCGGACTGGCCGACCCCCACGGTTTCCACCAGCACGACATCAAAGCCGGCGGCTTCGCACAGCAGCATGGTTTCGCGGGTCTTGGCGGCAATGCCCCCCAGCGTGCCGCCGGAGGGGGAGGGGCGCACAAAGGCGTTTGGGTCCACGGCCAGCCGGGCCATGCGGGTCTTGTCACCCAGAATGGAGCCGCCGGTGCGGGAAGAGGAGGGGTCTACCGCCAGTACCGCGACCTTGTGGCCCCGGCCTGTCAGATAAGTGCCCAGCTCATCAATGGTGGTGGATTTGCCAACGCCGGGCACACCCGTAATACCCACCCGGAACGCATTGCCGGTGCGTGGCAACAGGGATTGCAGCAGGGCCTGCGCCCGCTGGCGGTGGTCGCTGCGACGCGATTCCACAAGCGTGATGGCCCGCGCCAGCGCTGCGCGCTCGCCCTTCAGCACGCCTTCAGCAAGCTTGGCGTCATCCTCGTTCCGCACGGCCGTCATGCCTTTCGTCCCTCCCGCGCCTGTATGCGCCTGTTCAGAATGCATGGGGGGAACTCGTCATGCCCGGACGGTAAAGTCCAGCCCTATTTGTGTCGGAAAGGTTACAGAGGCCCGTAATTGTGGCGCGGAAAGCGGGGCATCATGAGGCGATGCGAAGGATTCCGCTGGTATCCACCTTGCGCAGGGCATCTGCGGCGCGGGTTCCGTCCACCACCAGATCCGGCGCGATCTCCACCAGAGGCACCAGCACGAAGGCCCGCTCCAGCAGGCGTGGATGGGGAATCTGCAACACGTCATCGTCGCAGGCCTGAGAGCCGAAGAGCAGAAGGTCGATATCAATGCGGCGAGGCCCGTAACGCACTTCCCGCGCCCGATCCCGGCCCAGCGTGCGCTCAACGCTGAGCGCCAGATCCAGCAAGGCATGGGCGGGCAGGGGGCTGGCCACCTTCACGACCTGATTAAGATAAGGCCCTTGCGGAATCGGTCCCCATGGCGGGGTTTCATACAGGGCGGAACGCTCTTCCATACGCACGCCGGCCGCTTCCAGCATCTTCAGAGCCTGAGCCAGCGTGGCGGCGCGATCTCCCACATTCGCACCAAGGCACAGATAGGCGGGTTCACCACTCAGAGGCGCAGCGGATGGTGCCGGAGACATGGCGATATCCTGAATCATGACGCGCCTCTTATGGCTTCGGCGATACGGGCAGCCTGAAAATGAGCCGCCACATCGTGAACGCGGATAATCTCCACACCGGCCATCAGGCCAATGACATTGGAGGCAATGGTGCCGGGCAGGCGCTGTTCCGGGGTACTCTCCACCAGCTTGCCGATGAAGGATTTGCGCGAGGTGCCCAGCAGAATGGGCAGGCCCAGCACGCGCAATTCCCCCAGCCGGCGAATGGCGTCCAGATTCTGCTCCAGGCTCTTGCCAAAGCCGATGCCTGGGTCCAGCACCAGCTTTTCGCGCCGCACGCCAGCCTTTTCCGCCTGCTCAATGGCGCGGGAAAAGAAGGTGCGCATGTCGTCCACAATATCCAGCGCGGGATCAATCTGCGTGCGATTGTGCATGAGGATGGCGGCTGCATCGAAATCCGCCACGACATGCGCCATCTCCGCATCATGCGAGAAGCCCCACACATCATTCACGATGACAGCACCCTGTTCCAAAGCGCGCCGGGCCACGGCGGCCTTGTAGCTGTCTATGGAAATGGGGAGGGCCGTTTCCTGCGGCAGGGCCGCCATCACCGGGGCAAGACGCGCCCATTCGTCTTCTGCTGAGAGGGGCGTGTGGCCAGGACGGGTGGATTCGCCGCCAATATCCAGAATATCCGCGCCTTCCGCCGCCATGCGCCGCGCATTGGCCAACGCATCTGTCACAGCAAAATTATGCCCGCCATCCGAGAACGAATCTGGCGTCACATTCAATATGCCCATCACCAGCGCCCTGGGCCCCAGCGTCAGTGCGCGCCCACAGGCCGTGAGCGTACGGGATGGCGCAAAATGAAACGGGGAGGAGGCGGATGCAGACATGAGAGGCCATGCAGTTTGTAGGGTGAAAGCGAATGAAGCCGAGCTTCGGAAAGGGCGCACTCAACTCCGCCTGTGCGTGCAAGGCAAGCGATAGGAGGCGAAACCTGCGAATTTCCCATGCCGCCGGGTGCTGGTACGGCGAAGTGGAGGGAGCCTCTCTCTTCGCCTTTTGCATCAATCCCGTTTATGTTCGGCACTATTGCATATGCTGCGTTCAGTTGGTCGATCTCGGGATAATTCCCCGCAAGAAAATGATTTCACCTTCAGTGTATATCACCCCTGTCCTCCCGTGAAGTGAGAAAGCGCGGGCGTTATGGAACATTCTCGTGTTTGTGGCCCATCAGGGTTGAAAGATCTGACATTTTGGAAACAGGGAGAGGCTGCAATGCCCGCCATTTATCTGGCTGATCGTGTGCTGATGCGCGCGGCTGGCTCGCAAGCCGGCCATTTTCTGCATGGGGTTGTGACCTGCAATGTCGTCGATCTGGCGCAGGGGCAGGCCCGTTATGGCGCCATGTTGCAGCCGCAGGGCAAGATCATTGCGGATTTCCTGCTCTATCGCGAGAATGAGGAGAGCTTTCTTCTGGATGCGCCGGCCGAGGTGGCGGAAAACCTGCTCAAGCGCCTCACCCTGTTGCGTCTTCGGGCCCAACTGACGCTGGAAAGGCTGGATGATCTGGCTGTGGCGGCTCTGTTTGGAACGCAGGCCATGCCAGAAGGGGCTGTCGCTTATGCTGATCCGCGCCTTGAAGCGCTGGGACAGCGTCTGGTGATGCCATGCGCGGCGGCGGAAGGGCTGGAGCAGGATGTGGCCTTGTATGAGGCGCATCGCATCAGCCTCGGCATTCCGAGGGGCGGGGTGGATTTCGCTTATGGTGACGCCTTCCCGCATGAGGTGGATATGGACCAGATCGGTGGCGTCGATTTCGACAAGGGTTGTTATGTTGGGCAGGAGGTGGTGAGCCGTATGGAACACCGCTCCACACCACGCAACCGCATCGTGCAGGCATTGTTTCCTCGGGAGGCTGTGGCCGGTGGAGAGATTCTGGCCGGAGAGAAGGTGGCGGGCCGCATCACTTCCGCAGCCGGTCGGCAGGCGATTGCGACCGTGCGGCTGGACCGGACGGGAGATGCGCAGGCCAAAGGTGTGCCCCTGCTGGTGGATGGCGTGGAAATTGAACTGCAACGCCCCGCCTGGGCGCATTTCGACATGACATGGACCCGCAAGGAGAGCCCGCTGGATACCGTGCAGAAGGCCGGAGGCTGAGATGCAGGCGGATGCTCTGCTGCATGAGGATGGCCTGGCGCGCTGTCCGTGGTGTGGCACGGACCCGCTCTATGTGTCGTATCATGATACAGAGTGGGGCGTGCCGGAGCATGACAGCCGGGCCTTGTTTGAAAAGCTGGTTCTGGATGGTTTCCAGGCCGGCCTTGCCTGGATCACCATTTTGCGCAAGCGGGAGAATTTCCGCCGGGCCTTTGATGGTTTCGACCCTGCCCTTATGGCCCGTTATGATGCGGCCAGGGTGGACGTGCTGATGCAGGATGCCGGGATTGTGCGTAACCGCGCCAAGATTGAGGGGGCGGTGATTTCGGCCCGCATCTATCTGGATCTACAGCAGAAGGGTATCTCCTTCGCGGATCTGATGTGGGATGCGGTGGATGGGGAAACGCAGGTGAACCGCCCCATGAGCCTGAGCGATATTCCGGCGCAGACCGAAGCCTCGCGGGCCTTGTCGAAGCGCTTGAAGGGGCTGGGCTTCAAATTCTGTGGCCCCACCATTGTTTATGCCGCCATGCAGGCTTGCGGGCTGGTGGATGACCATCTCGCCACCTGCCATTGTGCGCGACGGAATTAAGAGGCGCTGAAAGGCGAAGCGCCGGTACGGGCGCTTCGCCATTTGTGGAACCGGATGCCGCTCAGAAGCGGGTAACGATTTTCGCCAGATCGGGGCGGGGGCGTTCTTCCAGCTTCTGCACCGGGGTGCCGACATACATGAAGCCGGCCACGCGCTCCTGTTCGCTCAGGCCCAGCGCTTCGCGGGCACGGGCGTCGAAAGCCGGCCATTCTGTAATCCAGGTGGCGCCATAGCCCAGAGCGATGGAGGCCAGCAGAATATTCTGGCAGCAGGCCGCAGCCGACATCATCTGCTCCCATTCGGGGATCTTGGGATGATGCTGGGGGGTGAACACAACGGCGATGACCATGGCCGAACGCAGGAAGCGTCCGCGTTCATCCTTCAGCCGCTGTTCGTCAGCCTCCGGGTTGTCCTGCGCCCAGATGCGGGCAAAGACCTCGCCCGCACGGGCCCGTGCATCGCCTTCAAACAGGATGAAACGCCAGGGGGCGAGCCGGGCATGGTCCGGCACACGGGAGGCGATGGTCAGCAGGGTTTCAAGGTCTTCTCCCGCCGGGGCGGGGGCTTGCAGATCCATCAGCCGGAAAGAGCGGCGCGTGCGCAGGAGGTCCAGTGCATCAGGCGAAGCGCCATTCACAGGGGCGGATGTGGGGGCAGGTGTGGAGGCAGGTGTGGGGGCAGGCATGGGGCAATGTCTCCGAACAACCCTGAGCGGAGCAGGGCCAAATGGGGGAAGCAATGGGCTCAAGGCAACAGGCCATGCGCAGAGCGTTCCCCGGCACAGCCAGCGGACCAAGCTATAGCTCAGCCCTGCCGGAAAGGCAGCCTTTCGCAGATATTGAGGCGGGTTTGCCGCAGTGGGCCATGAGATCTTTCAACGGGATCTTTCAACGGGATCTTTCAGCATGGACTTGAAAGCGCCTTGAATTTTGTGCACCTGAGAAGCATGACCCCATTGCACAGTTCGTGGATGGTTCGGGCGCTGCCCGGCCGCGTTCACTTTTCCCCCAGCGGGCGCAGTTTTGCGCGCATGGCTCTGGCAACCCTGTTGGCTGTGGGCAGCCCTGTGCTGGCTGGGCGGCCGGTGCAGGCGCAGACCATGCAGTTTTTAGGGATTACTCCGCCTTCGGAACAGACTGTGGGCCCTTTCTCGGGTTCGGGTGATGAGTTGTTGCAGCCCGGTGCACAGGGGCAGGAAACCCGGATGGGGCCTCACACCGTGTTGCCCGAGGCCCCGGAAGGCAAGGTGGCGCTGGGCCTGTTCGCCAGCTTCGGGGAGGGTAAAAAGCCGATCTCCAGAGGGGTGGTCTGGCGCGTGTTCGCGGCGCAACCCGATACGGAAACCGGGGCCTTCCCGCTGGTGGCGGAGCAGGATGGGGCGGCGCCCGTCTTCTTTCTCTCTCCGGGCAGCTACATTGTGCACGCCTCTTACGGGCAGGTTTCAATGGCGAAGGAGCTGAGCATTGGCCAGTTGCCGGTGCGTGAAGAATTTGCCCTGCCGGCCGGAGGGTTGCGGTTGAAGGCGGATGTGAAAGAGCAGCCGATCTCCACCCAGCTGCTGACCTTCGATATTTTTGAAGGTTCCTTCCTGCAAGGGCGGGCATCATCCCAGCCCTACTACAAGGGGGCCGCGCCCGGCGAAGTGGTGCTGCTGCCAGAGGGCACCTATCATGTTGTTTCCACTTATGGCGATGCCAATGCGGTGGTCAGCGCGGATGTGAATGTGGTGCCCGGCAAGCTCACGGATGCGACCATGCATCATCGCGCAGCAGAAGTGTCCATGACGCTGGTGCGCGATGGCAGCAGCAAAGCGGTACAAAATACCCAGTGGACCATAATTACCCCCGGTGGCGACACCATCAAGGAATCCATCAGTGCGGAGCCGACCTTCGTGCTTTCGGAAGGTATTTATACGGCCATCGGGCGGTATAATGGCACAAATTATAGCCGCGAATTCAAGGTGGAAGCCGGGAATAATCAGCGGATTGCAGTGAAGATGAAGGCGGAGAAATAAGCCGCTTTCTGCTGCGGTGCATTTCGGGAACGTGCTGTGCAAGCATGAAAAAAGCCCCCTGAGAATCCTCAGGGGGCTTTTTTTGTGTGGAGATGATGCACGGCCTCAGGCGGCTGGCGCAGCCTTGTCATTCAGATCAGGCGGCACGGCCTCCTTCACCAGTGCGGCCACCACATCTTCGAGTGCGCCGTTGGTCTGATCGCGCGAGCCGAGGCGGCGGATGGAGAGTGTGCGTTCGGCAGCTTCCTTCTTGCCGGCCACCAGCATCACCGGAACCTTGGAGAGGGAGTGTTCGCGCACCTTGAGATTGATCTTCTCGTTGCGCACATCCACTTCCGCCCGCAGGCCGGCTTCACGCAGCTTCGCCACCACCTCTTGGGCGTAATCATCGGCGTCTGAGGTGATGGTGGCGACCACCACCTGTGTTGGCGCAAGCCACAGCGGGAAATGCCCGGCAAAATGCTCGATGAGAATGCCGGTGAAGCGCTCCATCGAACCGCAGATGGCGCGGTGGATCATCACCGGGGTTTTCTTCTGGCCGTCCGCATCCACATAGAAGGCGCCGAAGCGCTCCGGCAGGTTGAAATCCACCTGCGTGGTGCCACACTGCCATTCACGGCCGATGGCGTCCTTCAGCGTGTATTCGAACTTGGGGCCATAAAATGCGCCTTCACCCGGCAGAATGCCGGTGGTGATGCGATCGCCATATTTCTCTTCAATCTGCTTCAGCACGCGTTGCATCACGTCTTCGGCGTGATCCCACACGGCATCCGAACCCACGCGCTTTTCCGGGCGGGTTGAGAGCTTCACGATGATCTTGTCAAAGCCGAAGTCTGCATAGGTGGAGAGGATGAGATCATTGATCTTCATACACTCTTCCGCCATCTGCTCCTCGGTGCAGAAGACGTGGGCATCATCCTGCGTGAAGCCGCGCACGCGCATCAGCCCATGCAGTGCGCCGGAAGGCTCATAGCGGTGTACCACGCCGAACTCGGCCAGACGCAACGGCAGATCGCGATAGCTCTTCAGGCCGTGCTTGAAGATTTGCACATGGCCAGGGCAGTTCATCGGCTTCAGGGCGAAGACGCGCTCATCGCGCACTTCATCACCGGCAGACTGCACCTTGAACATGTTCTCCTTGTACCAGCCCCAATGGCCGGAGGTTTCCCAGAGAACGGAGTCCATCACCTGCGGGGCGTTGACTTCCTTGTAATCAGCCTTCAGGCGGCGGCGCATATAGGCCACCAGTTCCTGAAACAGCGTCCAGCCCTTGGGGTGCCAGAACACCGTGCCGGGGGCTTCTTCCTGAAAGTGGAACAGGTCCATCTCACGGCCGAGGCGGCGATGGTCGCGCTTCTCCGCCTCTTCCAGGCGGTGAATATAGGCGTCCAGTTCCTTCTGGTCGTGCCAGGCGGTGCCATAGATGCGGGTCAGCATGGGGTTGTTGCTGTCGCCGCGCCAATAGGCTCCTGCCACCTTCATCAGCTTGAAGGCATTGCCAACCTTGCCAGTGGAGGGCAGATGCGGACCGCGGCACAGATCGAACCAGTCGCCCTGTTTGTAGATCTTCACATCCTGATCTTCAGGAATGGCGTCCACAAGCTGCACCTTGTAGGTCTCGCCCATTTCAGCAAAGACGCGCTTGGCCTCATCGCGGCCCCACACTTCCTTGGTGAAGGGGCGATCCCTGGCGATAATCTCGCGCATCTTCTTCTCGATGACCGGCAGGTCCTCGGTGGTGAAGGGCTCGTTGCGGGCGAAATCGTAATAGAAACCGTTCTCGATCACCGGGCCGATGGTGACCTGTGTGCCCGGCCACAGCGCCTGAACCGCCTCTGCCAGCACATGGGCGGCATCGTGGCGAATCATCTCAAGCGCACGCGGGTCTTCACGCGTCACGATCTCGAAGGTGGCGTCGTTGCTGATGGGCGCAGCCAGATCGGCAAGCTCGCCATCCAGAGTGACGGCCACGGCCTTCTTGGCCAGAGACTTGGAAATCTGGGCGGCAATTTCTGCGCCGGAAATCCCCGCAGGATATTCGCGCTTGGCGCCATCGGGGAACGTCAGTGCAATCATCTTTGTCCTCCTGCCCACTCCTGCGGACCGCGCAGGTAGGCTGAATCTGTCTCTATATGGGACGGCACCCTTTAAGAGGGAAGAGGCGCTGCGTCCAGAGCCTGCAACCCGCAATATATCTGCCATGCAGATGCGGCAGAGGGACGACGAGGCGGGATTTCAGGTGCGGGGGTGAAAAATGCAACCCGTCTGGGCCTGTCAGACAGCCACAATCAGCGGCCTTTCGCTTTTTGCCCCCTTTTCCCATGGGGCAGGCTCGGTTAATTCAGAAAGGGGGTGTGGTTCGGTGCTGCACGGCTTTGGAGGTGCGTTGCAGCCTTTGATCTCGAACCATGCGGAGTGGCTGGCGCGGAAGGATGGCAGGGCACATCCTTCGCCTGCATTAAGCAGGAGTTAATCAAGCCCGGTGAAACATGCCTCCCGAATGGGATGCGAGGAATGAGGCCGGAATGATATCACGCACCATCAAGACCCTGGCCCTCGCTGCGGTGTTGCAGACGGGCTGGTTCGGTCTTTCCGCTCAGGCTCAGGCGCCGGTGCCGCCGCGTGGCGTGGGCGCAACCATGGATATTGGCGACCAGCCCGGCTACGTCCCGCCAGCCGATGATTCCGCCATGCTGGAGCCGGCCTTCCGCCGCCAGCCCGTATATTTCCGCACCACGGAGCCGCCGGGCACCATCATCATCCATACGGATGAGCGCTTCCTCTATCTGGTGGAAGGCGATAACCGCGCCATGCGTTATGGAATCGGCGTGGGGCGCGATGGCTTCCAGTGGGGTGGGCTGAAGAAGATCGTGCGCAAGGCCGAGTGGCCGGATTGGCGTCCGCCGCCGGAGATGATCCAGCGCCAGCCCTATTTGCCGCGCTTCATGGCAGGCGGGCCGGGCAACCCCATGGGTGCGCGTGCACTCTATATTGGCGGCACCGTCTACCGTATTCACGGCACCAACCAGCCGCAGACCATTGGCTATGCGGTGTCATCGGGCTGTTTCCGTCTCGTGAACAGTGACATCATCGACCTGTATCAGCGCGTGCCCGTTGGCACCAAGGTGGTGGTGCGACAGAAAGCGGCCCTGTGAGGGGGAGCTTTCTGACCGATCTGAACTTCCTGCCTAACCAGCATCTCAACCGGGGGCATTCATGAAGAAGATCCTGGGCCTTCTGGCCGGCGCTGCGGCGCTTATCACCGCAGGGGCTACGGCCACAGGCGCCTCGGCGCAGACTCTGAACCAGGTCAAGGAACGTGGCGAACTGATCTGCGGGGTCTCCAAGGGGCTGCCCGGCTTCTCCGCCAAGGATGCCGAAGGCAAATGGACCGGCTTTGATGTCGATCTGTGCCGGGGGGTGGCCGCCGCCGTTCTGGGTGACGCCCAGAAGGTGAAGTTCGTGCCGCTTTCCGCAGATGAACGCTTCCCCGCCTTGCAGAAGGGTGAGATTGATGTGCTCTCGCGCAACTCCACCTGGACACTGGAGCGCGAGGGTGATCTCGGCCTGCTGTTCGCCGGTGTCTCCTATTATGACGGGCAGGGCTTCATGGTGCCCTTCTCACGCAACCTCACCTCTGCTCTGGAGCTGGGAAAGTCCAAGGTGTGCGTGCAGTCCGGCACCACGGCTGGCGGCAATGTGGAAGACTATTTCAAGACCAATGGCATGGAGCTTGAACTCGTCACCCTGCCGGATTCCGATGGCGTTGTGGCCTCTTACAAGGACGGCAAGTGCGACGTGATAAGCGCGGATATGTCCCAGCTTTATGCGTTGCGCCTGAAACTGGACAAGCCGGCGGACCATATCGTGTTGCCGGATGTCGTCTCCAAGGAGCCGCTGGGGCCGGTGGTGCGCCAGGGGGATGACCAGTGGTTCAACATCATCAAGTGGGTGCTTTATGGCATGATGAATGCCGAAGAGCTGGGCGTAACCTCTCAGAACATGGATGAGGCGCTCAAGTCCCAGAAGCCGCAGGTGAAGCAGTTGCTGGGCATTGACAGCACTGCCGGCAGGGCGCTGGGGCTGCCGAATGATTATGTGGTGCTGGTGGTGAAGGCCGTTGGCAATTATGGCGAGAGCTATGAACGCAATGTGGGCACCGGCTCCAAGCTGGGTATTCCGCGCGGCATCAACCAACTCTGGAATATGGGTGGCATCCAGTATGCCCCGCCGGTGAAATAAGCTTCGATTCAGCGCTTTTTCCGCCCATCATGGTGCCGTCCGGTTGTTGCCGGGCGGCATTTTTATTGCGGGGATTCCGGGCTCATTTCCGGGTGCGCTGGTGCGGGCGCTTTTCATGGGCGGGAAGGCCGTGCATCGTAGGTCTCATATGGGCCTGCCATCAGGACAGGCCGGACTGGGCATGCAGCATCCGCGCCTCATGATCGCGCAGGAGCCGCCCGGAGCGAAGGGCCGGAGAGCACGATGAATACAGTATCCCGTCGCACATTTCTGGCTGGCGCGGCCGGGCTCGCCGGGGCCGGGCTTCTGGCGGATGCAACCGCAGCCGCCGCACCGGAGGCCGGGGAGATGGCCCCGGTGTCGTCATCTCCTACAGATGGCAGGCCATGGCCCAGCGCCTATCGCTACAGGGTGGGCAATGTCACAGTCACCGCGATTGCCGATGGGCTGCGTACTTTTCCGATGCCAGAGGGCTTCGTGCGCAATGCGCCGCGCGAGGCCGTAAATGCCGCGTTGGTTGCGGCGCATCTGCCTCCTGATGAGTTGTCCATTCCCTTCACCGTTCTGCTGTTGGAGATTGGCGGCCGGCGTATTCTGGTGGATACGGGCAATGGCGTGCCGCAAAAGGCAGGCAAGGGCGCAACCACTGGCCTTTTGCAGCCCACTCTGGCGGCTCTTGGTATTGCGCCGGAAAGCATTGACGAGGTGTTGATCTCCCATTTTCATGGCGATCACATCAACGGCCTGCTGACTGCGGAAGGGGCGAGCGCCTTTCCAAAGGCGCGGGTGCGGGTGCCAGAGGCCGAGTGGGGTTTCTGGATGGATGAAAGCCAGATGAGCCGCGCCCCGGAGGCATTGAGGGGCACATTCACCAATAGCCGGCGGGTATTCAAGCCGCTGCTGAAACAGGTGGAAACCTATGGCTGGCAGGATGAGCTGGCTCCGGGCCTTGAGGCTGTTGAGGCCGCTGGCCACACGCCCGGCCACACCGCCTTTGAGCTGGCTTCGGGGAAGGATCGGCTTTTCATCCAGTCTGATCTTACCAATATTCCGGCCCTTTTCGTGCGTCATCCGAACTGGCAGGTGATGTTCGACATGGATGGTGAAAAGGCGGCCCGCACGCGCAAGCGTATTTATGACCGCCTCGCCAGTGCGCGTATTCTGGTGGCCGGTTATCATTTTCCTTTCCCCGGCGCAGCCTGGATTGACCGCGACGGGGAAGGTTTCCGCTATGTGCCGGTTTTGTGGAATCCGGTGCTGTAAGGGCGTTCAGGCGGTTTCAGGGTGGCGCGTCTCGGTACTGATCCAGTCGAGATAAGCAGGCAGGCCGCCTTCCAGTGGAAGCACGATGATGGCTGGCACATCATAGGGGTGCATCTGTTGCAGGGTCTGAGTGAGTTCTTGCGTACGGTCATGCGTGGTTTTCAGAAGTAGAACGGCTTCCTCGGCCCGTTCCAGCACGCCATTCCAGCGGTAGATGGAGGCCACGCTCGGTATGATATTGGCGCAGGCGACAAGGCCGCTCTGCACCAGTTCACGCGCGGCTTCTTCCGCCGGTGCGAAGCCGGGGAAGGTGGCATAGACCAGACAGGCGCGTGTTGTGCCGGCTTTCTCTGCGCTTTCTGCCTGCTTGTGGGGGGCGGTTTGGGTTTCCATCGTGGCGTCCTCCTTTTGCGGCATGGCTGGCCATCATGGCCCATGGAATCGCATTCGTCAGCCGGAGGAGAACTCGACAAGGCGGGGCAAGGCGTTTAGACGAAGGCGCTATGTTTCACGCATCGGGGCGGATTCCATGCTTCCCGGTGTGCCCCACACTGCCATGCCAGAGGATGCCGCGCCCACATGAGCGACGCCGAAAACTGCGACGCAATGGCCAGCGCCGCCCATAGTGATAAAGGGGACTGCGCATTGGGGCGGATTGCCTTTGTTTCCAGCCAGACCCCGGAAGCTGAAGCCGCACGCATGCGCCTGAATGCCCGCTATAATGGCGTGCCCGAGGATGAGGCGGATGTGATTGTGGCGCTGGGGGGCGATGGGCTCATGCTGCAAACCCTGCATCGCTTTCGTGATCGGGGTATTCCCATTTACGGCATGCATCGCGGCTCTGTCGGCTTCCTGATGAACACCTATTGCGAAGATGATCTGGTGGAGCGGTTGGCTGCCGCGCAGCATGTGCGCATTCATCCGCTGCTGATGGAGGCCATGGATATCAATGGCGTGCGCCATCGGGCACCGGCCATCAATGAGGTTTCGTTGCTGCGCCAATCCTATCAGGCGGCCAAGCTGCGCATTTCCATTGATGGCAAGGTGCGGCTGGAAGAGCTGATCTGTGATGGTGTGATTGTGGCGACACCAGCCGGCTCCACAGCTTACAATCTTTCCGCCCACGGCCCTATTCTGCCGCTCGGCACCAATCTGCTGGCCCTCACGCCCATTTCGCCCTTCCGCCCGCGGCGCTGGCGCGGTGCCTTGGTGCCGGACAAGGTGCGCGTGGATATTGCGGTGATGGAAGCGGGCAAAAGGCCTGTAAGCGCTGTGGCGGATCATTTCGAGGTGCGCAATATCGTGGCGGTGACGGCGCGCCTTGATACATCTTCTGCGATTGATATGCTTTTTGACCCGGATCATGGGCTTGAAGAGCGTATTTTGCACGAACAATTTGTGTATTAGGGGCGTTAGGTCCTGTTATGGTCTTCTCGTCAGTCTCCTTCCTTTATTATTTCTTGCCCGCATTCTTGGCGTGTTACTTTCTCATGCCGAATGTGCGCGCGAAGAATTTCGTTCTGCTGCTGTTCTCGCTGCTGTTTTATGCGTGGGGTGGGCTGGCAGATCTCCTGATCCTGTGCGTCTCAATCATCGCCAACTATTTTCTGGCGCTGTTCATTGATGCGCGCCCGGACAAGACACGCCTGCGTGCGCTGGCCTTTGCTGTTGCTGTCAATCTGGCTGGGCTGATCGCTTTCAAATATGTGTTCTTCCTGACGACGAACCTGAATGTGCTGCTCTCCCCGCTGGGGGTGGCCGTGCCTGTGGTGCAGGCGGAGTTGCCGCTGGGCATCTCCTTCTTCACCTTCCACGCCATTTCCTATCTGGTGGATGTGTATCGCCGGAAGGCGAAGGCAAATGGTCGGTTCGAGGAAATTGCGGTCTATATCACCATGTTCCCGCAATTGGTGGCTGGCCCTATCGTGCGTTATTCCACCATTTCGCATCGCATCAGTGAGCGGCGCACAACGCTGGGGCGGGTTTCTGCGGGCCTGCGCATCTTCATTATCGGCCTGTCGTGGAAAGTGCTGATCGCGGATGAAGTCGCCCCCATTGTGGCGCAGGTCTATGACCATACGGCCCTGCCGACCATGGCTGAGGCGTGGCTGGGGGTCAGCGCCTACGCCATTCAGCTCTATTTTGATTTTGGCGGCTACTCCAACATGGCTATTGGCCTTGCCGTGGCGATGGGGCTCAAATTCCCGCGGAACTTCAATCTGCCTTACCGTTCCCGCTCCATTGGCGAGTTCTGGCGGCGCTGGCATATGAGCCTTTCAAGCTGGTTCCGCGATTATGTCTATATTCCGCTGGGCGGGAACCGGGCGGGCGAGCACCGCACCATAATCAATTTGTGGACCGTCTTCCTGCTGTGCGGCCTGTGGCACGGCGCAAGCTGGAACTTCGTGATCTGGGGCGTGCATCACGGTTTCTTTCTGGTGCTGGAACGCACACGTCTGGGGGGATGGTTGGCGCGGGCTCCGGCTGCGGTCGGCTTCATCTACACCCAGCTTGTGCTGTTCTCGGGCTGGGTCTGGTTTCGAACCACGACGCTGGATGAAGCCTTTGTGCTGTTCCGTTCCCTTGTGGGGCTGAATGGTGTGGGCGGCCTGTCTGTGGGGCTGATGACCGAGTTGCAGTGGTTCACTATTGCAGTGCTGGTGTTGGCCTGGCCGCTGGCCATCTGGGGGCTGCCGCGCCCAGGGCTGAAAGCCTGGCCGCAGAAGGTGCGCTATGCGATTTATGGCGCAGGCGATACAATTGTGATGCTGCTGCTGTTTGTGCTCTGCGTGCTTTCCGTGGGCGCGGCGGCTTACAGCCCGTTCCTCTATTTCCAGTTCTGAGCGGGAGGAACCTATGCCACTTCTCATGAAGTTCCGCCGCATCTGGGCCATCATCGTCTTTCTGGTGCTGCTTCTGCCCACCATTGGCTTCTTCGTGCGTGATCTGCCAGCACCAGTGCGCACCGTAGTGGCGCCGGAAGCGGAATGGTGGATGCAGGCCTCGCGCCGGCTTGACCCCTATATCAACAATGTCTTCGGTTTCCGGGGGGCTGTGCTGGCCGCCCATGAAACCTATGGCCGTTGGCTGGGCGGCGGTGAGAATGAGCGGGTGCTGAAGGGCGAGAATGGCGCGCTCTTCATTCGGGATGAGTGGGCGCTGGAGCAATCCATTGGCCAGATCATCCGTGAGCAGAGGGTTGAGGACACGGTTCGGTTGGCCGGCGAGATGGACCGGAAAGCCCGCACCCATGGCGGCACATTCGTCATGATCGTGCCGCCTAACAGCCAGACCGTGAACCCTGAAAATCTTCCGGCCTATGCTCGCAATAGCCGTAAAAGCCCCACCGAATATGATCTTCTGGCTGAGTTGCTGAAGGAGAAGGGCATTCACTTCGTGGATCTGCGCGAGACAATGGCGCAGGCCAAGAAGGATGGGCCAGTCTACCGTAACAATGATACCCACTGGAACATGCGCGCCGCGCTGGAGGCGTTCAACGCCACCATGGCGGGCATAGGCCACCCCGAGCTGACTTATGAGCCGAAGGATGTTCTGGGCGAGCGTTATATGCGCGATGATGGTGATCTGGTCCGCCTCAGCGGGGGCACCAAGGCAGATAAGCCGGATGTGGATTATCATCCCAAGGGCGCGATGCTGCCGAAGGGGAACCTCAAGCCCATGGAAGGTATTGCGCACATACCGGAAAAGCCCGGACCCTTCCCGCCACAGGTTTTTGAAACGGGCCATGCCGGCCCGCGTATCATGGTGGTTGGGGATTCCTTCACTCAGAATTTCTGGCGTGGCCTGCTGGCGGACCGGGCCTCGGCTTATGTGTGGATGCATCACAATAGCTGTGGCTTCGACAAGGGTGTGATCGACCGCTTCAAGCCGGATATTCTGATCTACGCGCCGACGGAACGCTCCTTTCCCTGCAAGCCGCAGCACATGCCCTGATGGCGTGGCCTGCCGGGTTTCTGGCAGGCTGCCGTTCAGTTCTGGTTTTTCGGTTTTTGTGCAGCCGCTTTCGCCACAGCCTCACGGATGCGGGGCAGGGCCTCTTCGGCTGCTTCCGCGCCAATGGCCATGGCCTCTTCAGTCCGGTGGAAATCGAACAGCCCAATATCCCGCAGGCGCGGCACCAAAAGCACTTCGGGCGGGTCTTCCGCCAGACGTGCGCGGGTGATGCGATCCTGGGTGATGGTGAAGGCATCCAGAATGACTGACGAGAGCGTATGCTGATTGCCGCGCATTCGCGGCGGCCCCAGAAATTTCCGGCGCAGTCGCTCGGGATTCAGAAAATCTCCAATATTCTCAATGCCCGGAGCGTCTTCAGCATGGGGTGAAGAGGGCTTTTCTGTTGTCGGGGCCGGGTCTTCCGTAGGGCGGGAGTGGGCCAGCGCATCTGCGTTGAGATCAACGGCAATGATGACATCTGCACCCGCAGCCCGCACAGGCGCGACGGGAACGGGGTTCACCAATGCGCCATCCAGAAGCCAGCGCCCTTCCACATGAGCAGGCGTGAAAATGCCGGGAAGGGCATAAGAAGCGCGGATGGTGGTGACGAAATCTCCCTGTGTCAGCCAGATTTCGCGGCCTGTGCCACATTCCGTCGCCACGGCTGTGAAAGGCGTGGGCAGCTGTTCCAGAGTGGTCTCGCCAACCTCTTGCTTCATCCGCTCCATCAGGCGACGGCCTGCGATGAGCCCGCCGCCATCCAGGGTGAAATCCAGAAAGCCCAGCATGTTGCGCCGGTTGAGCTGCATGGCCCATTCCGTCAGCTCATGAAGGCGCCCCGCCGCCCACAGCCCGCCCACGACCGCGCCTATGGAGGTGCCTGCGACCAGATGTGGACGGAGCCCCTCCCGCTCCAGCACATGCAAGATGCCCAGATGTGCCAGCCCGCGCGCCGCCCCGCCGCCCAGAGCAAGGCCGATCACAACAGGTCCTTGAGGGTTCGAGGCCAGAGCGAGTGGAGAGGAGGGGCATGGCGTCATGGTCTGTCACCCATAGGCTGGCTTATCCGTGCCAATCGGAAAGGTCAGGCCGGTTGCATGTTTCTGATGAGGTACAGGCTTCATTCGGAACAGATATGGAAACAAAGCTAGCGCACGCAGGTGTCGGAAGCGTGTCTTGCCGGACCAATGGATGCTGGGGAGGAAGCCTTGCCGTTCATGAGCTTGCGCCTCTATAGTCCCGCCAACCATGCTTTTATGTGCGGTGCGCGTGCGTACTCGCAAGGCCGGGGTATCCTCAGTGGACGGCCCAGCCATAGCCGGAGACCGTGATGTGAGCCGGAAGAGCAGCACATATCTTTCCATGCGGGTCTGTTTTCCTGACGGACGCCACATTGATGACAGCAGGATTGCGCTGCTGGAGGCCATTCGCGCGCACGGTTCCATGCTGGCGGCGGCCAAGGCCATCAGCATGAGTTACCGCCATGCCTGGCTGTTGATGGATGAGCTGGACCGGATGTTCGAGCAGAAGGTCATCATCACCCATCCAGGCCGGCGTGGCGCGGGGACGGAGGTGACAGCGTTCGGGGAGCGGCTCATCGCCCTCTACCGGGCCATGGAGCAGCGGGCCAATCGCAGCAACAAGGCCACGCTGGATGAACTTATGGCTGCTCTTTCCGTGTCGTCGGCACAAGATGAAGAGCCGGAGGCGCACGTTCAGGCCGGCTAGGCAGGCCGGCCAGTGGTTCGCTACGGGGGGCGAAGTGGCGGGAGCGGTTGTCCACCGCCACCGTTTTTATCATGGCCCAGACGGTCATGCCTGGTGCCAGTGCCAGCCGGGCGACGCTTTCAATGGTCACCAGGGCTTGCAGACGGCTGCCTTTGCCGTCCTTCCCCAGCCCCATTTCAACGTTCACATAAGGCCCTTCCTCCCGCCGCAGGGCATAGATGATACCGGGTAGGCGATTGGTGATGGAAACATCCATGGGCCGAGAGAGAGCGAGCGAGACATCGCGGGCGCGAATACGCGCGCGCGCAGCTGCACCGACGGGAAGATCCACCTGCGGCACCCGCAATTCGCCTTCCGGGAAGCGCAGGGTGGAGAGAGCCATTTCGGGGTCATGTTCCGCAACCTGGCATTCAAACACGCTGCCCAGATCAAACCGCCCGACAACAGGCAGTGCCTCTGGCCGGGTGAGAACATCCGCCAGCGGGCCAGAGGCCACAATCGCCCCTTCATGTACCATGACCACCGTATCAGAGAGGCGAACCACCTCTTCTATGGAGTGGCTGACATAGAGAATGGGTAGCTTCAGATCATCTCTCAGGCGCTCCAGATAGGGCAGAATCTCGCGTTTGCGCATCTCGTCCAGAGAGGCGAGGGGTTCGTCCATCAACAGGATGCGGGGTTGAGAGAGCAGGGCCCGTCCAATGGCCACGCGCTGCTTTTCACCGCCCGAAAGCGTATGGGGGCGGCGCTTCAGCAGATGGCCGATGCCAAGCAGTTCCACCACCGTATCAAAACTGATGAAGGCCCGCCCTCTGGCCCGGCGCAGGCCGTAGCGCAGGTTGCTGTTGACCGACATATGGGGAAAGAGGCGGGAGTCCTGAAATACATAGCCTACCCGGCGTTTCTCAATCGGCAGATTGATGCCGCGGGCGGCATCAAGAAACACCTCTTCTCCTACCTGAATGCGCCCGTGATCGGGTTGCACTGTCCCTGCAACGCTTTGGATGATGGTGGTCTTTCCCGAGCCGGAGCGGCCGAACAGGGCCGTGATGCCGGAACCCGGAACCATGATCTGGGCGGAAAGTGAAAAGCCGGTGCCGCGCTTCAGCGCAATGTCGATCTCAATCATGCGCGTCCCAGAGCCAGCTTGAGCCGGCGGTCGGCCATTTCAGCCAGCATCAGCGCACCAAGGGCCAGAAGGATGGAGACAAGCGTGAGGCGCATGGCGCTGGCGTCTCCATCCGGCATATGGGTGGCGCTGTAGATGGCCAGGGGAATCGTGCGGGTCTGCCCTTCCACATTGGAGACGAAGGTGATGGTCGCGCCAAACTCGCCCAGCGCTGAAGCCAGAGAAATCAGGCAGCCGGAAAGAATGCCCGGCAACATCAGCGGCAGGGTGATGGTGAAAAAGGCGTCCAGACGGCTGGCCCCCAGTGTGCGGGCGGCGGTTTCCACGCCCTTGTCGATACCATCCACGGCGATGCGAATGGCGTTCACGATGAGAGGGAAGCTCACCACGGCCGCGGCCACGGTGGCGCCTGCGGTGCTGAACATGAGATTGATGCCCAGCCACTCATGCAGATACTGTCCCAGATAGCCCCGGCTTCCCAGCGCCAGAAGTAGCAGATAGCCCACGACGACGCGCGGCAGCACAAGCGGCAGATGCACCAGCCCGTCAAACAGGCCCTTGCCGGGAAAATCCAGCCTCGCCAGCATCCAGCCCACCAGAATGGCCGGTGGCATGGTCCAGAGAGTCGCCCAGAAGGCCACGCGCAGACTGAGCGCGACCGCAGTCCATTCTTCAGGTGTCAGCATCTGGGCATCTCTGGGGCAGGGCGGAAAGCTGGCGCAGAATAATGCATCCGGGGTGGATGCGGCCAGTATCAAAGCTGTGTGTGAGGAGGGAGGGGCCGGTATGGAACCCGACGCTTCCCGCGTCATGGCATGGTGATGCGCCGGCTTACTGAATGGAGAAGCCGTATTTCTTGTACACGTCCTTGGCTTCCGGCCCGGTCAGATAGGTGAAGAAGTCTCTGGCTTCCGGCGTATCGTGCCCCTTGATGAGCGCGAAGGGGTATTGCACGGGCGGGTGGCTTCCGGCCGGAAAGGTGCCGATGACTTTCACATTTTTCGCAATGGCGGCATCCGTGGCATAGACGATGCCGAACGACGCCTCGCCGCGTTCCACCAGCGCCAGAGCTGCACGCACGCTGGATGCGCCGACAATGCGAGCCTTCACACTCTCCCACAGGCCCAGAGTGGTGAGGGCGGTTTTGGCGTAAATGCCGGCCGGTACGCTGTCCACCAGCCCGGTGACAATGCGACCGTCCTTGCCCAGCATGGCGGACAAATCCAGAGTCTTGCTGATTTCAACGGGCTTCACATCCGAAGAAGCGGATGTCACCAGCACCAGCGCATTGCCAATGGGCGTGACGCGGGAGGAGGAGATGATCATCTCCTTCTTCTCCAGATAATCCATCCACTTCACATTGGCTGATGCAAAAATGGCAGCCGGTGCGCCGGCTTCAATCTGCCGGGCGAGGTCGGACGACGCCGCGAAGGAGAGCTTCACTGCGGGGTTACCCTTTGCTTCCCACGCCTTTTCGATATCTTGCACGGCATTTGTCAGGCTGGCGGCTGCAAAAGTAAGGGCAGTGGCTGCCGCATTCGTGGTTGCAGTCGTTTTTTCGGCCTGAGCCGGAATGGCGAGAGCGGAGGCGAAAAGCAGGCCGAGCACAAGCCCCCGGCGGCGAAAACCAAAACTGAGCATGCCGAATATCTCCTTGGGTGCGAGCACGATAAAGAGACATTCAGATATGTTCAATAGTATATAGCTTATGGTTGAGGAAACGGCCAGTTCCACCTCTGTCCAGCTTTGAGCAGAGGCGGAAAACTATTTTGAAATCAATATGTTATTATTTCAGGCTGTCACATGCCAAACAGCTTCAACGCCAGCGCGCCCGGAGCCAGCATGGCGAAAGACCAGACAATGGCGCTGGCGACATTCGCCATCTGGAAATGGCTCTGCCGCATGGCCAGTATGCCGGCGATCAGCGGCACAACAGCGCGGATGGGGCCGAAGAAGCGCCCGATGGCGACACTCCAGATGCCGAAGCGGGAGAAAAAATGTTCCGCGCGCGCCACGAGATCCGGCCGGCGGGAGAGGGGCCAGAACATCTTGGCCCGCTCCTTGTAATGAAAGCCAAACCAGTAGGAAACGGCATCGCCCAATGTGGCCCCGAAAGCGGCCGCGAACCAGATGGGCAAAAAGCTTAGCCCGCTGGCTTCCACCAGCGCGCCTATAGCCAGCAGAAGAACTGTCGCAGGAATGAAGAATGAGAGCAATGCGATGGATTCGCCAAAGGCGAGGCCAAATACCACCAGCGGTGCAAGCTGGTGGTGTTCTTTTACAAAGGCGGTTGTGGCATCCACAATGGCCTGCATGTCAAACATTTTGTCTCCATCGCCTTCTGGCGGTGTTGCTGCCCTGAGAATCTTTGGCGGCAGAGCTGTACATGCAGGGACGCAGGTGAATCCAGCATCCGGCATCATGCTGCGCCGGAAATGTGTATGCCGGCTTCTGTGGCGGAGCACTGCGGCAAAAAAGCGGGTGTTCCGGCAGAATGCCTTGAAATTGTCATGGGTATGGGCCATATGGCGCTCTGTAGCGTTTCGCGCTGCCATGTTTTGGGCGTTCCATACGCACGGCAGGGGCACAGTTTGGCGAGGCGCTTTCGGGTCGCGTAGCGGAGACATACGGCATCTTCTTCCTGGCTTCAGGAAAGAGCCTCATGGGTCTTAGCCCGAATTGCTTTTCCTTCTGGACACCCCAGGCCACGCGGGATGTCGGAGACCTCGCGGACTGCATCGGCAGACGGTTTCCGCATGGCTTCGCTGGCCGGCTTCTGGTTGCCGGGCTTCATGCCAAAGCGCCGTCCTGCCTCACATATGCTGAGGCAGCATGTTGGTGTGGTTTGCGCCATGAAAGACAGAACTTGACTTCTTTTTCCAGTCTCGGCCTTGCCGAGCCTATTCTCCGCGCTCTTGATGACGCGGGTTATAAGGCCCCCACGCCCATTCAGGCGCAGGCCATTCCTGAAATTCTTTCCGGTCGCGACCTGATTGGTATTGCGCAGACCGGCACCGGCAAGACTGCCGCCTTCGCCCTTCCTATTCTGGACCATCTGATGCGCCAGCAGCGCCGGCCGGAACCGAAGAGCGTGCGCGCGCTTGTGCTTTCTCCGACCCGCGAACTGTCCGGGCAGATCGTGGACAATTTCCAGGCTTTCAGCCGCCATGCCCGCATTTCGGTGGGGCTGGCGATTGGTGGCGTGCCCATGGGCCGGCAGGTGCGCGCGCTGCATCGCGGCACTGATGTGCTTGTGGCGACGCCGGGCCGTCTGCTGGATTTGGCTGAAAACAATGCGGTGCGCCTCGATCAGGTCGAGGTGTTTGTGCTGGATGAGGCCGATCAGATGCTGGACATGGGCTTTGTCCATGCCATCCGGGCCATTCTGCGCCGCCTGCCGCGTCAGCGTCATTCGCTGTTCTTCTCGGCCACCATGCCGAAGGCGATTGCGGATCTCGCTGCCTCCATGCTGCATGAGCCGGCTCAGGTCGCTGTTACCCCCGTGGCCCGGACCGCCGACAAGGTGGACCAGCGCGTCGTGCTGGTGGACAAGGCCAACAAGGGGCGTCTGCTGGCCGAAGTGCTCTCCAGCGAGCCGATCGACCGCGCCCTTGTCTTCACCCGCACCAAGCATGGGGCGGACAAGGTGGTGCGCACTCTGGCGCGCACCGGTATTGCGGCGGAAGCCATTCATGGCAACAAGTCGCAGAACCAGCGTGATCGCGTGCTTGCGGCCTTCCGCAGCGGGCATGTCCGCATTCTGGTGGCGACGGATATCGCCGCCCGCGGCATTGATGTGACCGGCGTGAGCCATGTGGTGAATTACGATTTGCCGAATGTGCCGGAAAGCTATGTGCATCGCATTGGCCGTACCGCGCGCGCCGGACGTGAAGGCATTGCCATTTCCTTCTGCGATCAGGAAGAGCGCGCTTATCTGCGTTCTATTGAGCGCCTCATCAAGATCCAGATTCCGCACAGTGATCGTCGCGGGGCCGGGGCGCGCTTTGAAGTGCCGGCCGGCGAGCCAATCATTCTGCCGGAACCGTCTGCTGATCCGATGCCCGGTCGTGGGCGTCGTGGCGGTAACGGGCAGGGACAGAACCGTGGCCGGGCCCGGCAGGGCAATGGCGGGGAAGGCAGCTTCGGCGAAGCCCGTGGCGGCCAGCGCCAGAACCGTGCCAAGCAGGGCGAAGGTGCCCCGCGCGGCGAAAAGCGCGCCAGCGTCCAGGGTGAAGGGCGTGCGGATGCTCCGCGTGGTGAAAATCGCGGTGGCGAAGGGCGCGGCAAAGCCCGTGGCGCCCGTGGCCAGCGCGCGGCTTCAGAAAATGGCGGTCTGGGCACTCTCGGCTTCATGAAGGCCGTGCCGAGCCGTGATGGTGCCCGCAAGGGGGCTGCCAACAAGGCTGGCGTCAACAAGGGTGGCCTGCGCAAGGGGCGCACTGAAGGCGCGAAGAGCGGCGTGTGATATTGCTGGCCGCTTTGCGGCTGATCTGAACCCCGCGGGAGCCTCAATCTGATGGCTCCCGCAAGAGTCCTATGGGCTGAAACGCGATTTCGTGAGATAAGCCCGCCAGTATCGCCCCCGCCGGGGCCAATGGAGACGACTATATGGCGAAAGAAGAGATGCTGGAGTTCGAGGGCATTGTGACTGAAGTGCTCCCGGACGGTAATTTCCGCGTACGCCTGGATAATGACCATCAGATTCTGGCCTATGCGGCCGGCAAGATGAAGAAGAACCGCATCCGCACCATTGAAGGTGACCGTGTGGTGGTGGAAATGTCCCCCTACGATCTTGATCGTGGCCGGATTAACTTCCGTCACAAGGCTGAGGGTTCGGCCCCGCCTCCCGGTATGCGTCGCCAGAACTTCCGCCGTCGCTGAGCCTGTCCTGCTGCAAGCTTATGTTTGCGGCAGGTCGGGAAAAGGCCCTGTCGGGTCTGTTCCGGTATATTCCGGGGCCGGTTACCGGCCCTTTGGGAGCAGCACGCATGTGGCGGGCAGGCTCGGCCTGCCGCCACGCTTGCTTGACATCGCCTGAATATGGTGCGGCCTTCGGGGCGCGCTTTGGAGCGTGAAGCGTGTCATCTGGACACGCTTTTTGTCGGCAGTGTTCAGGCCTTGGCCTGAATGACGCGATGTAATGACTTGCTCCGTCGAGGCGCTTTTTTCTTCAAAGCACAATTTCAGAATTTCTGCGTGATGCTCCGCCAGTTTCAAGAAAATGGACGGTTGAAAGAATGTTCACCGTAGCACTTGAAATGGCTTCAAGCCTGCCTATCTCTATAACAGCCCCCCTGAAGCCGTATATATGGTGATGCTAGCGATCCATAATGGTGGGAGACGGACGGATGTACTCCGATCCTGCCGCGGCATCAGGTGTTCGTTCCTCCACATTATTTCTGGCGCAGCCATCATGCCGCGCTGATTTTGGTGGAGGAGCGGACGGGCGGGCAGCTTCCGTTTTCTTTGCTTTTGCCCGGATCAGTCTCTGATCCGGGCTTTTTATTGTGCGCACGTTTATGCGCAGCGCGCGCGAATGAATGTGGAGAGGGTGGCGTTGAAGCTTTCCGCAGCTTCCACAAAGGGGGCATGGCCAATGCCTTCAAACATTTGTAGCTCAGCCTCTGGAATGAGTGCTGCAATATGTTCTGCCATGGCCGGGGCGACCACAATATCCCGATCCCCCTGTGTGACCAGAACGGGCAGGTCGAGGGCACGCAGCATGGTGTCATGCTCGCATGGGCGGCCAAACAGGGCCGCGCGCACTGGCGCGGGCACCACCATATTTGCCGCCAGGAAGGTTTCGAACATCTCCTGATCAGGCTGGATTTCAAAGCAGTTGCGCAGGAAGGTGCGGGTCGCCGAGATGTTCTCCTCAAGATTTTCAGAATACATCTGCCGCATCAGGCGGTTGCAAGTGCCGTAGAAATGACGCTCATTGCTGGTTACCGCATCTACAAAAACAATGCCGCCCAGCGCAGCGCTGCCATGGATGGACAAATAATCGCTGATGATGCGCCCCGCATAAGACCACCCCACCAGAACAGGCTTTGTCAGTTCGCACTGTTCGAGAATGGCGGCCAGTTCGCCCGCCCAGCGTTCCGGCTCCTTGTAGAAGGTTGCATCCACAGGCTTGTCCGACGCGCCATGGCCACGAAAATCATAAGTCACCATCCGCAGATGGGCGAGTTCCGGCGCCATCACCTGCTTTTGCCAGCACAGGCCTGCCTGCGAAAAGCCGTGAATGAAGAGCACGTCTCGTCCTTCAGGCGCACCCCATTGTTGTGTGCGGATGCGCAATCCATCCGGTGTGAGAACATCCCGCAGGACAGGGGCCGGCAGGGTGGAGGCGGCAGAAGGCGCAACGGCCGGAGATGTGATGGGTGCGGGCATGAGCTTTCATCTGTCGGGGCGGGTGCGGGAAGGCCGGGCGGCTTCTCTCGCAGGAGTTCCGTAAGGAAGGCAGAGTAAGAAGTCTGAGCACAGTTCTGCAAGTGGTGGCGACAGAGCTGACAGGGTGGCCGAGTAGAGTTTCAGGAGCACCGGAATGGCGGCGAAGGTGATATCGAAGCAGGTCGGCAGGGGTGTGGGCGCATGGTTTCTGGCGGGCCTGATGCCGTTTTCCACGGCTTGGGCTGCTGAGCAATATATGGCCAAAGGCGCGCCTTTCTTTCCCCCTTACCGCACGGCTATTGTCACGTTTGATGTGCAGGAGGACGGCCATATCAGGGGCACGCTTGCGTCGCCGAAGGGTGACCCGCGTTCCGCTTTGCAGCTTAAAGGAAAGCGCGATGGCAGCGTCATGGAGCTGACCATCGGGAAGGGTGGGGAAGAGGTGCACCTCAAGCTGTTGCGCAGCGAGCGCGACGGGCAGGAGGTGTGGGGTGAGGCGGATTATATTCCAGGTGTGGAAGATGTGGTGCTGTTTCGTCCGCAAGCCGGTTTCTCGGATGCCGGGCGTGCCATCCAGCATATCAATGATGATTGGTGCGGCGTGCTGGTGGGAGGGCTTTCCGTCACGCTGCACGCCACGTCCCTGCGTAGCATGGATGAGCCCCCGCCGGATCTTGAAGCGCTGAATGTCGTACTGTCCTCCTCCGATGGGGAATTGCATACGGCAAAAATGAAGGCGTTATGGGACAGGCTGCGCCTTGCGGCGCTGGGCGGAAAGGATGTGCGTCTGGATATCGCCGTGCCCGTTGGCAGCGAGGCTGGCGTAGCTGAAGCCGTGCGTGGCCTGCCAGCGGTTGTGGCTGTGGGCCTGCCCAATAATTGCCGGGAGATGGCGCTGGTTTCCGTGCCGCGCCCCCGCATCATGGATGGAGACACGATCTCCGATACTAAGCTGAAAACCTATCTGGAAGAGGTGCTGGCGCGTCAGCTTTCCGGTGGAGATCCCGAGGAAGAGGCTTCAGGCAAGCAGCGTTACGCGCTGGCTGGGGCAAAGGTGGAGCGTAATGCCAATAATCAGCCTGTCTTTACCGCCACCCTCACAGTGGGTGCGGAGGTGACGGGGTTGGAGAAGGGCATGTGGAGCAGGTTCCAGCTTGCTGTTCAGCCGGTGGTGACGGCGGTGGATACGGCGGAAACCATCTCGCTTCTGGTGACCGTGAGCAATGTAGCCGAAGCGCAGGGCAAGAAAACCAGACATGCGCCTGTGCCTGCGGCAGAGGATTTCAAGCCGCAGGAAAGTGCGGAAGAGGCTGCTGCCCTGAGCCAGAAGATCGTGTCCTGGCTGGCTCAGGCGGAGAAGACGCACTGTTCTTTCGTCTCCGCCGCATATCATGAAGATGCAGAAGATAATCAGAGTTGCACCAATCCGGTGCGGGATGATCTGGCGCCTTTAAGTGGCGAGTGATGTGAACTGCAGCCCCTCATGGTTCGCCTTTTGGTAAACCATGCGGCCAGCCTTTCAACTGCGGGAGGCTGGTGGGGCCGAAGGCTGCTGTGGTGCAGGCTCTGGCGGCGTGTCTGGTGCAGAAGTGCCGCCCTGCTTTTCAGCCGCTTTCAGCAGTTTTTCCAGTGCCATCAGTCGTGCTGCGGATTGGGGGGAAAGCGTCACCGGGCGGCGATTGCCGCCAAGACCGGGAACCTCGATCAGTGGTGGCACCGGGTCCAGTTTCGGGATGGGGGACGTGATGCCGGGGATGGGTTTGATCTCGATGCCCTGATGGGCATAGGCCATCACCTTCTGCCAGGTCATGGCCGGAAGGGAGCCGCCTGTCATGCGGTTCATGGGTGTGTAATCATCATTGCCGAACCAGACCCCACCAACATAGTTGCCCGTGAACCCCATGAACCAGGCATCGCGATAGGCATTGGTGGTGCCGGTCTTGCCGGCCACCTTACTGTTCACCAGTCGGGCGCGGCGGGCAGTGCCGGCCTCCACCACCAGATTGAGCATGAAGTTGATGTCACTGAGCGTCTGCTGGGGAATGAGCCGCACCGGGGGCGGGGCGTCACGATCAAAGCGCCAGACCACATGCCCATTGCCTGTGCGCATCTCCACAATGGCATGGGGGTAAACGCTTAGCCCGTTATTGGCGAAGACCGAATAAGCGGTGGTCATATCGATCAGCGTGGCTTCCGCCGCGCCGAGGGGCAGGGCGGCATTGGCCAGCAGCGGGTGCGTCAGGCCCATTTTCTGCGCGAAGGCAGCGATTTTGCTCACACCGAAGGTCTGCCCCAGCCGCACAGCCACGGTGTTGAGCGAATATTGCAGGGCGGTTTTGAGCGGCAACCGTCCGCGATAGGAGCGCCCGTAATTTTGGGGGCACCAGTTGCCAAGGCAGATGGGCGCATCACGCACCATGGTATCAGGCCGGTAGCCATTCATCAGCGCGACGGTATAGACGAAGGGCTTGAAGGATGAACCCGGCTGGCGCAGCGCATCCGTGGCGCGGTTGAACTGACTTTCACCATAATCGCGCCCGCCTACCATGGCGCGCACTGTGCCGTTCGGCTCCATCACCACAATGGCCCCTTCAGAGACCTTGTAATCCGCCCCATACTGGCGCAGCGACTGATTGAGCGCGGCTTCGGAAACCTTCTGGATATTCGGGTCCAGTCCGGTGCGGACGGTGAAGTTTCGTTCCGTCATGTCGGGTGAAAACTGGTCCACCAGCTTCTTCACCTCATCAAAGGCGTAGTCGAGATAATAATCCGGCACGCCATCATCCTGCCGGTCCACCGGGGTGGCGGGGGTGCGGCGGGCCCCAAACACCTGGCCCTCTGTCATGAAGCCGGCTTCCACCAGATTGTCGAGCACGGTAGAGGCACGGGCGCGGGCGGCTGGCAGGTTCACATGCGGGGCATATTTGGAAGGGGCCTTGAACAGGCCGGCCAGCATGGCTGCTTCTGCCAGATTCACTTCACGCACGGATTTGCCGAAATAATAATGCGCCGCCGCATCCACCCCATAGGAGCCGCCGCCCAGATAGGCACGATCCAGATACAACTTCAGAATCTGGTTCTTGCTCAGTCGCGCTTCCAGCCAGAATGCGAGAAAAGCCTCCTTCACCTTGCGTTCCAGCGTGCGCTGGTTGGAGAGAAAGAGATTCTTGGCCAGTTGCTGGGTGATGGAAGAGCCGCCCTGTACCACGCCGCCGGCTCGGGCGTTGGAAACAAGGGCGCGGGCCGTGCCGGTAATATCTATGCCCCAATGCTCGTAGAAGCGCCGGTCTTCTGTGGCCAGAACAGCCTTGATGAGGGGATCGGGAAACTCGCTCAGCGGCACGGTGTCATTCTGGCGAATGCCGCGCTCGCCGATGACGTGGCCATAACGGTCCAGAAATGTGACGGCGAGTTCCGTGCGTT
Source organism: Haloleucobacter albus (assembly GCF_052492075.1). Lineage (NCBI taxonomy): Bacteria > Pseudomonadati > Pseudomonadota > Alphaproteobacteria > Hyphomicrobiales > Xanthobacteraceae > Haloleucobacter > Haloleucobacter albus. Next base: position 39,561 of record NZ_JBQWAS010000029.1, on the reverse strand, counting down.
TCAGCCAGTCATCGGAGGTTTCGCGGAAGGCGGGCAGGGCCAGCGCCAGCATAAGCACAGCCCCCGCCGCGCCAAGGGTCAGGGCTTCGGAGGCGGTATGGGCCGCGAGGCGGTAGATGCCGGTGAGGTTGAAGCGCTCGGTAAAGGCGGCGTAGGAAGAAAGAGCATGGCGGCTGCCGGCGACCAGCGCATAGAGCGTGCTGTCCAGAAGGGCGTCAGCATCCAGCAGACGTTGCCGCAGCCGGATGCGCCAGTTCTGGCGCTGCTTCGGGCCATGCGGGCCGGGCGCGCTCTGGCCGGGGTCTGGTGTGGGCGGCGGCTCGGACAAGGGGCGAGGCTCTGCGCTGAAACGGACTGGCGATGGTTTCCGCCAAAGCCGGCACTTCCACGGCGAAAGTTTGCACAGCCCGCCGCCACCGGATGAGAAAACCGAAGCCCAGCTTAGCGGCTGGCGACTTGCGCCGCCAGCACCTGCATGTTCAGCAGAGGGCCGTTCAGCCCTGCGGCAGTTCCAGAGTGCCGTTCGGGCTCAGTTTGTCGATGAGCTGGGGCAGATGCTGGGAGAGCAGATCGCCCAGGGTTTCAGTGGGGATGCCCACCGCGCTGCCGATGCTGGCCAGACGGTCCGCGCCAATGGCCTCAATGATCTGCTGGGCCGAGACATCCAGATTGGCCCCGCTGGAGAGCCAGCTGGCGACCTGATCGCCAAGCCCGTTATTCTGCAATGCGCCCAGCAAACCTTCCAGATTGCCGAACTCCGTCTTGGCCAGTGCGTTGTTCACCATGCCGGGCAGGGCATCGCCCAGGCCACCGCTCAGGGCGGTGTTGAGGAGGCCGCTCATCATGTCGGAGCCGCCGGCCTTGCCCAGTAGGCCGCCAAGCGCCCCGCCCATCATCTGGTCGAACAGTCCCATAGTCTTTCCCTTTGCCGGAGCCTGCGTGGGATGCAAGGCCGAATCGCGGCTGATTGTACATGGTGGTGCGCCTGCGGATATTGGCCGGACGGTTAGCGAAGGTGCCGTAGGGGCGCTGTAGAGGGGCTCTGAATGGCGTCATTCCCTCATCTGCGGGGTTTTCCCCTGCGGCCCCACGCCGCTGGTGGTGTTTCTGCCCTTTGCTTTGGAGCGCTTACAGGGTAACGGCTACGACATGATCTCGGTTCCCCTTTTCATAGCCTTCGCGGCCATGACGGCGCTGGCCGTTCTGGTTGTGCTGTGGCCTCTGGCGCGTATGCGCACGCTGAAAAGCGAGCATGACGCGGATCTCGCCGTCTATCGTGACCAGCTTGCGGAAATTGACCGCGACCGTGACAGCGGACGCCTGCCATCGGCCGAAGCCGAAGCCGCCCGCACGGAAGTGGCCCGCCGGCTGATCGCCGCAGACAAGGCGCAGGATGCGCAGGACACCGCCGGTGAGCGCCAGCGTCTGTTACGCCGGCGCATGGCGGCCGTGATGGCCCTTATCGTGGTGCCGCTTCTGGGGGCCGGGGTTTATGGCTGGCTTGGTGCGCCGCAGATTCCGGGCGCTCCGCTGGCGGCTCGCCTTGCCGCGCCGCCAAACCGTGAAGATGTCGCCATTCTGGTGCGCAAGGTGGAGGAACATCTGGCCGCCAACCCGCAGGATGGGCAGGGCTATGCCATTCTCGCGCCCATTTATCTGCGTATGCAGCGCCCGCAGGATGCGGCCAAGGCTTATATTCAGGTCATCCGCCTGCTGGGGCCAACGGCAGAGCGTTATGCGGCGCTGGGTGAGGCCATGGTGATGGCGGAAGATGGCGTCGTTTCCGGGCAGGCCGTGAAGGCCTTCGAGGAAGCCGTGAAGCTGGACCCGACCGAAGAACGCGCGAACTATTTTCTGGGTGCTGCCGCCGAGCAGGATGGGCAGCCGGCCAAGGCGCTGGCCATCTGGCAGGCCATGGAAAAGCGGGCTGCACCGGAAGCCCCGTATCTGCCCATGTTGCGCCGCGCCATGGCGCGGGCTCAGGCCATGCAGGCGCAAGCGGGTGCGCCGGTGGCAGGCGGCCCTGCAATGCCGGGGCCTTCGGCTGAGGATGTGGCGAATGCGGCGCAGATGTCTGCACAGGATAGAAGCGCCATGATCGAGGGCATGGTCTCCCGCCTTGAGGACCGCCTGAATGAAGAGCCGAATGATCTGAATGGCTGGCTGCGTCTGGCGCGGGCCTTTACAGTCATGGGGCAGAAGGACAAGGCGTCTGGCGCGCTGGAAAAGGCCCGCACCGTGTTCGCCGGAGACCCGCAGGCGCTGGAGCGTATTGGGCTGGCTGCGCGCGATCTCGCACTGGAAGGGAATGAACCATGACACGCAAGGGCCGTCGCCTTGTGCTGATTTCCGCGGGGCTGTGTGTGTTGGCGCTGGCCGCCGGGCTCATTCTTTCGGCATTGAGTGATACCATCGTCTTCTTTCGCACGCCCACAGAGGTGGCGGAGCGACAGGTGGTCCCCGGCGAGCGGGTACGCCTTGGCGGGCTGGTGGAAACCGGCTCCGTCGTCAAGGCGGGCACCACCACCACCTTTGCGGTGACGGATGGCAACGCCACGGTGAAGGTGTCCTATACGGGCATTCTGCCGGATCTGTTCCGCGAGGGGCAGGGCGTGGTGACGGAAGGCGCGCTTGCGACCGACGGCGTGTTCATGGCGGATAGCGTGCTGGCCAAGCACGATGAACGTTATATGCCGCGCGAGGTGGCTGATGCCCTGAAGAAGCAGGGCCTGTGGCAGCATGAGGGCGGAGAGGGCAGACCCGCGCCCGGAGCTGCCTCTCCGGCCAGCCCCATGACGGTTTCTCCGGCTTCAGGGAGCTGATGGCGTGATTGCGGAACTGGGCCAATATGCGCTGGCACTTGCCTTTGCGCTTTCCATTCTTCAGGTGATCCTTCCGGCATGGGGCGCGGGGCGGGGAGATGCGGTGCTGATGGGCACGGCAGGGCCGCTTTCCGTCGGCTTCTTCGCCTTCATCACCTTTGCTTTCGGGGCGCTGATCCAGCTCTATCTCACCTCCGATTTTACGGTGGTGAATGTGGTGGAGAACAGCCATTCGCGGATGCCGCTGATCTACAAGATCACCAGCACATGGGGGAACCATGAGGGCTCCATGGTGCTGTGGGTGTTTGTGCTGGGGTTGTTCGGTGCGCTGGTGGGGGTGTTCGGCACCAATCTGCCAGACCGTCTGAAAGCCTATGTGCTGGCGGTTCAGGGCAGCATTGCCGCGGCTTTCCTCTCCTTTATCCTTTTCACGTCCAACCCATTCCTGCGCATGGTTCCGCCGCCGGCTGAGGGGCACGATCTCAACCCCATCTTGCAGGACCCCGGCCTCGCCATTCATCCCCCGCTTCTCTATCTGGGCTATGTGGGGCTTTCCATTTCTTTCGCCTTCGCCATTGCGGCGCTGATTGAAGGGCGGATTGATGCGGCCTGGGCGCGCTGGGTGCGGCCCTGGACACTGGCGGCCTGGGTGTTTCTGACTCTCGGCATCGCCATGGGTTCCTACTGGGCTTATTACGAGCTGGGCTGGGGCGGCTTCTGGTTCTGGGACCCGGTGGAAAATGCCTCTTTGATGCCATGGCTGGCCGCCACCGCGCTGTTGCACTCCGCCGTGGTGATGGAGAAGCGCGATGCTCTGAAGGTGTGGACCATCTTCCTCGCCATCCTCGCCTTTTCACTGTCGCTGCTGGGCACATTTCTGGTGCGCTCGGGCGTGCTGACATCCGTGCATGCCTTTGCGACGGATCCGACGCGCGGTGTGTTCATTCTGGCCATTCTGGTGTTCTTCATCGCAGGTGCGCTGGCCCTGTTCGCGCTGCGGGCTTCCGAATTGCGCAAGGGCGGGTTGTTCGCGCCCGTTTCGCGCGAAGGCGGGCTGGTGCTGAACAATCTGCTCCTCACGGCCGCGACCACGGCGGTGCTGGTGGGCACGCTCTATCCGCTGGCGCTGGAAGCGCTGACTGGGGCGAAGATCACGGTGGGCCCCCCCTACTTCAACCTCACCTTTGGCGGGTTGATGTTACCGCTGATGTTCGCCATGCCTTTTGGTGCGCTTCTCGCCTGGAAACGCGGTGATCTGCTGGGGGTGGCGCAGCGCCTGGTCTGGGCGCTGGGACTGGCTGTTGTCGTTGCCGTGGTGACTGCGGCGGCTACGACGGGCGGGCCAGTGTTGGCACCCGTGGCCGTGGGGCTTGCGGCCTTCGTGATGCTGGGCGCAGTGACGGATATTGCCGAGCGCGCCGGCATGGGGCGGGTGCCGCTGCGGGCCGTTTATGCGCGCCTCAGGGGGCTGCCACGTTCGGCCTATGGCACGGCGCTGGCGCATTTCGGCATGGGTGTCACCCTTCTGGGTATTGTCACGGCCTCCACCTGGGGGCTGGAGACTATTGCCGCAATGAAGCCGGGTGATACCATCAGTGTGGGCTCGCGCACCCTGACGCTGGAGCGGCAGGAAGACAGGGCCGGCGCAAATTTCGATGCCCGTGTGGCGATCTTCACCGTGGTGAATGATGGCAAGCCCGAAGGCACGATTGAGGCCGCGCGTCGCCTGTTCACAGCCCGCCAGATGGCGACGGCGGAGGCGGGTATCCGCACCTTCGGCCTGAGCCAGCTTTATGTGAGCGTGAGTGATGAGGAAATGGAGGGTGGCGCGGTTTCCGTGCGCGCGGCCTACAAGCCTCAGGTCACGCTCATCTGGTGGGGCGCGGTGGTGATGTCCATTGGTGGCATTCTGTCTCTGGCGGACCGGCGGTTGCGCATTGGCGCGCCCAAGCCTGCGCGGCGGCGGGTTGCAGCCGTACCGGCGGAGTAGGCCATGAGCGTATCAGGACGGGAGCATGGACACTTGAAACGCGGGATCTTGCGCCAGTTTCTGGCCGCCTCGGCCCTTGGCCTGTCCCTGGCCGGGGCACCTGGTGCCGCCAGTGTGGCGCTGGCTGTGCAGGCGGATGAGGTTCTGAAAGATCCGGCTCTGGAAAAGCGCGCTCGGGAGATTTCGGGCGAGTTGCGGTGCCTTGTCTGTCAGAACCAGTCCATTGATGATTCCGATGCGCCACTGGCCCGTGATCTGCGCCTGCTGGTGCGTGAGCGCCTGCAAGCCGGCGATAGCAATGGACAGGTGATGGATTACATGGTCCAGCGCTATGGCGAGTTCGTTTTGCTGCGTCCGCGCATGTCCTTGCAGAATGCCTTGTTGTGGGTTGCCCCTCTGCTGGTGTTGGTGCTGGGCGCGCTTTCCTTGCTGGTGTTTGCACGTCGCCGGAATGAAGCTGCTGGCGCTCAGCCTCTTTCTGCTGAAGAGGAAGCCCAGCTCAAGCAATTGCTGAAGGAAGAGCCGGGGCGTCACGCATCGCGTCGCTCAGCCCATTAGGGCCGTTGCCGGTTGTCCACATTACAGAAGCTTAATCTGGCCGCCAGACGGCTGTAAGAATTCTCCCGTTAGTGTCTCTCATGAAATGTCGGCAGCCGGGGCGTTTGCGCGATGCAGCGCTTGCGCCCGGCCCATGAGAGAGATGCGAGAGACATGAACCGTTCTGAAAAAGCCCTTGCAACCAAGACCTCTCCCGCCACGCGCCGCCGTCGCAATGTGCTGATGGCTGGTGTCGTGGGCTTTGCAATGGCGGGCGTGATGGCCGGTGTGCTGACCCCGGTGACGACCACCCCCGCTTTCGCGCAGATCACCACCAATGAGCCGGCCGATACCTTTTCCTTCGCGGATATTGTGGAGAAGGTTTCTCCCGCCGTGGTTTCGGTGAAGGTCAAGAAGGATATGGGTGAAACCGAAGGCGCCGGCCCCATGGGGGGCTTTGGCGGCCACGTGCCCCCGCAGATCGAAGAGTTCATGAAGCGCTTCGGCTTTGGGGAAGGGCCGGGCCCCATGGGGCCGCGCGGACCGCGTGGTCTGCGGGGCGCACGCCCGGTGGTGGGGCAGGGCTCTGGATTCTTCATCTCTGAAGATGGTTATGTCGTCACCAATAATCATGTGGTTGACGGGGCCGCCGAGGTGGATGTGACCACCACGGATGGCAAGGAATACAAGGCCAAGGTTATCGGCACTGATCCGCGTACGGATATTGCCCTGCTGAAGATTGACAATGTTTCCGGCCTGCCATGGGTGAAGCTGGCCCCCGCCGCCCCGCGTGTGGGAGACTGGGTGATCGCCGTAGGTAACCCCTTCGGCCTTGGTGGAACGGTGACGGCGGGCATCGTCTCGGCGCGGGGTCGTGATATTGGCTCTGGCCCCTATGATGATTTCCTTCAGATTGATGCGCCCATCAATCGCGGCAATTCGGGTGGCCCCACCTTCAGCCTGAATGGTGAAGTCATTGGTGTGAACACCGCCATTGTTTCACCCTCGGGTGGCAATGTGGGCATTGCCTTCGCCATTCCTTCCGAAACCGTTCAGGCGGTGGTGGATCAGCTCCGCGCGCATGGCACGGTGGCGCGCGGCTATATTGGTGTGCAGATCCAGCCCGTGACGGAAGAGCTGGCCTCCGGCCTTGGTCTCAAACAGGCGGAAGGCGCGCTTGTGGCGCAGGTTCAGTCTGGCACTCCAGGTGCGAAGGCGGGCCTGAAGGCTGGGGATGTGATCGTCAAGGTCAATGGCAGCCCGATCAAGGATGCCCGTGAGCTGACCCGCACCATCGGCATGATGAAGCCGGGCGAGGTGGTGAAGCTGGATGTGCTGCGCAATGCCAAGCCTATTGAGGTTGCGGTGACGCTGGCCCAGTTGCCTGGCGATGTGAATGGCAAGGGTTCCGAGACGGAGGAAAACAGCGCCGACGCCAAGGGACTGCCGCGCCTTGGCCTGCAATTGGCTCCGGCCAGCAGTGTGGAAGGGGCTGGCGAGGAAGGTGTGGTCGTGACGGGCATGGACCCGCGTGGCCTTGCCGCCGAGCGTGGCTTGCGCACGGGTGATGTCATTCTGAAGGTGGGTGAGAAGCAGGTTTCCACCCCGCAGGATGTGCGCGCCGGCATGCTGGCGGCCAAGAATGGCCCCGAAAAGCGCAAGGCTGTGCTGATGCAGGTGAAGAGCAAGCAGGGTGTGCGCTTCGTGGCCATTCCGCTGACTGAGAAGGCTGGAAAGTAAGGCGCGCCAAGGGCGCAAGTCAGTCACCAGAGACTGGCCAGCAAAGGGGATATGTTTCTGCCTCGGGTTTTTTCCTGAGGCAGCGCCCCATCGGCGCCATTGCGGCGTCCCGCCCCACCCAGCCGCATGGTTCCGAGCGCGCGGGAAGCCACCGATTCCGGCTTCCCGCGCATTTTCATATGTCACCCTGCATTTGCTGCGGGTGCGTCGGCGGATGGACCGGCAGCTCATCTGGGATAGAGTGCAATGAATACGAATCTCGATCCGGATTGTTTCTCCCCCATGCGTATCCTCCTTGTCGAGGACGACCGCGAAGCTGCGGACTATTTGCGTAAGGCTTTTCGTGAAGCCGGCCATGTGGTGGACCATGCGGCCGATGGCGAAGAGGGGCTGACGCTCGCGCTTGATGGCAAATATGATGTGCTGGTTGTGGACCGCATGTTGCCCCTGCGTGATGGCTTGTCTCTGGTGGCTGAGCTGCGTGGGCGCGGTTATGCCACGCCGGTGCTTATTCTCTCGGCGCTGGGGCAGGTGGATGACCGGGTGCAGGGCTTGCGCGCGGGCGGCGATGATTATCTGCCCAAGCCCTATGCCTTTACCGAGCTTCTGGCCCGTGTGGAGGCGCTGGCCCGGCGTGGCGGGCCGCAGGCTTCTGATGCCGTCTACAAGGTGGGCGAACTGGAGCTGGACCGGTTGGCTCATAGGGTGAGCCGTGAGGGCAAGGAAATTGTGCTTCAGCCGCGCGAATTTCGCTTGCTGGAATTTCTTATGCGCCATGCCGGGCAGGTGGTGACACGCACCATGCTGCTGGAAAATGTGTGGGATTATCACTTTGATCCCCAGACCAATGTGATTGACGTGCATGTTTCCCGTCTGCGTGGAAAGGTGGACAAGGGCTTTGATGCACCCTTGATCCATACTGTGCGCGGCGCCGGCTACATGGTGCGGGCTGGCGGGCAGGGTTAGGCGATGGCGAATGCCGCCGGGAATGCGCCGGATGGAGCGCAATCAGATGAAACGCACAAGCTTGCCACCCGGCGGGCCGGGACCGGGGCCAGGGGTGGAGCAGGGCTTTCATCGCCCATGCTGCTTGTGCGCTATGCCTCGCGGCTGATCCGCACCACGGCCTTCAAGCTGCTGGCGGCCTATCTGGTGGTGTTCGCGCTGTTTGCAGTTTTCGTCATCAGCTACACGGCCTGGCACACCCGCGAATTGATCCAGAATCAGGTGGCGGATGATCTGAATGGCGAGGTGGGCTTTCTGGCCAGCCAGTATCGCCATGGTGGCATTCAGCGGCTTGTTTTTGTGATTGACCGTCGCTCGCGTCGACCGGGCTCTTCCATCTATATGCTCACCAATTTTCAGGGTGAGGTTCTGGCCGCGAATGTGGGGGATCTGTCCCTCGGACTTCTGGACAAGACGGGCACCAGCTTCACCTCATATCAGCGCGCGGATGATAATGGCGATGTGCGCAGCCATGTGGCCTTCGTGCAGGTCATGCTGTTGCCGGGTGGCTATCGGCTGCTTGTGGGGCGCGATATTGAAGAGCGCGACACCATGCGTGATCTGGTGGCGCGGCCAGCGCGATGGGCTGTCGTGATCCTGGTGGTTCTGGGGCTGGCAGGCAGCATCTTTGTGACCCGCCGGGTGATGAAACGCATTGATGCGATGACGGAAACCAGTGCCACCATCATGGCAGGGGATTTATCCGGCCGCCTTGCCGTGGATGGCACGGGTGATGAGTTTGACCGTCTCGCCCTTTCCCTGAACGCCATGCTCGACCGGATCGAGACATTGATGCAGGGGTTGAAGGAAGTTTCCGACAATATCGCGCATGATCTGAAAACCCCGCTGACGCGCCTGCGCAATGGCGCGGAAGAAGCACTGCGCACGGCGCATTCCGAGGAGGAATGGCGCACTGCGCTGGAAAGCACCATTGAGGAAAGTGACAGGCTGATTGGCACCTTCAATGCGCTTTTGCTGATTGCACGGGCAGAGGCCGGGCAGGCGCGCTCCATGATGAGCCATGTCGATCTGGCCAATATCACGGAAAATGTCTGGGAGCTGTATGAGCCGCTGGCCGATGAGCAGGGGGTGGAGCTGACGGTGGAGGCCGTGCCCGTCAGCGTGCATGGCGTGGGTGAGCTGCTGGCGCAAGCGCTCTCCAATCTGGTGGATAACGCAATCAAATATGGACGCTCGGCTGATGGCGCGCGCGGGCATATCGCCATCACCCTCACCCAACAGGGCCGGGAAGCCGTGCTGAGTGTGGCGGACCGCGGTCCCGGCATTTCTGCCGAAGACCGGGCGCGGGTGGTAGAGCGTTTTGTGCGATTGGAGGCCAGCCGCACATTGCCCGGCTCCGGCCTTGGCCTGTCTCTGGTGGCTGCCGTGGCCCATTTGCATGATGGCCGCATGGAACTGGCGGATAATGAACCAGGCCTGATTGTGCGTTTGCGGTTGCCGCTAAAACGTGGTGGCGTGGCTTGAAGGTGCGGGCAGGCTGGTCTCTACTGGGTGATGAGCTTCGGAAAACGGGAATCGTCTGTTTTCCGGTGGGGCTTTCATATGGAAACGCGGCTGGCCCCAGCGCTTCCATATGAAAAGAGCCGGCGTGCGAGGTGCATTTTAAGTTTTTCTGAAACATTGAAATGCTTTAGTGCTTGCAGCAGTTCAGGCTTCTTCACGGTCGGGCTGTGGCTGTTTGGTGCGCAATACTCTTTTTTGCCTGCAAAGCAGGCAGGCGCCTTCATCCACTGCACGGCTGCTGGAAAAGCGTTTTTCTTGCCTTCAGGGATAGTTCATGCCCGCATCTTCTTCCATTTCGATTGCAGACCAGATCCTCGCCGCCGGTATGCGGGAAGGGCCTGTCATCGAGAATGAGGAAGCGGCAAGCCTGCGGCTTGCCCAGTCTCTCGAAAGCCTGACGGCGGAAGAACGTGCCCGGCTTGAAGAGCTTTTCTCCGCTCATCCGCTCAGCCGGCAGGTGTGTCTGGGGGTGATGGAGGGTTCGTCCTTTCTGACAGACCTGGTTCGCGCCGAGCCGACGCGCCTGCTGCGTTGCCTCTCCAGTGCGCCGCGTGCTCATCTGGAAACGCTCATCACTGCATGCGCGTCCGTCGCGGCCAGCAGCACGCAGGAGCAGGAGGTGATGCGCGCCCTGCGGCGGATGCGTGCGGAAGCCGCGCTGCTGATTGCGCTTTCCGATATTGGCGGCGTGTTTGATCTGGTTCAGGTCACGGCCGGGTTGAGCGATCTGGCGGATGCCGCCGTGCGCGCGGCGCTGACCTTCCTGCTTTCCGATGCCGCCCGCGCTGGTCGCCTGCTGCCGCCGGACGCATCTGATCCGGTAACCGGCTGCGGGCTGGGCGTGATCGCCATGGGCAAGCATGGCGCGCGGGAGTTGAACTATTCCAGCGATATCGACCTGATTATCGTTTATGATCGGGATGTTGCTCCGCTGCGCGACGATGTGATGGCCTCACCCTTCTTCGTGAAGATCACTCAGGGCCTTGTTCGTATGCTTCAGGAACGCACGGGCGATGGCTATGTCTTGCGGGTGGATCTGCGTCTGCGGCCTGATCCGGGCTCTACGCAGGTTGCTCTCTCTCTGAATGCGGCGCTGGATTATTATGAGCGCGAGGGCGCTACATGGGAGCGCGCGGCCTATATCAAGGCGCGCCCTGTTGCTGGGGATCTGAAGGTCGGGCGCGAATATCTGGCAGAGCTTGCGCCCTTCGTGTGGCGACGCGTTCTGGATTTTCAGGCCATCTCCGATGTGCACGCCATGAAGCGTGAGATCCATGCCTTCCGTGGCCATGATGTGGTGGCGGTGGAAGGGCATAATGTGAAACTCGGCCGTGGCGGTATCCGCGAGATCGAGTTTTTTGTTCAGACTCAGCAGCTTATTGCCGGCGGTCGGGACCCGATGCTGCGCACGCCTCGTACGCTGGAGGCGCTGGAGGCGCTGACCTCGCATCGCTGGATTGCCCCGCAGGTGCGTGATGAGCTGACGCAGGCCTATCTTTTCCTGCGCCGGGTGGAACATCGCATCCAGATGCTGGCCGACGCCCAGACCCATGAGCTGCCGGAAGGTGCGGAAGCGATTGAAGCCTTCGCGCGCTTCATGGGTTATGAGACACGAGACAGTTTCGCCGCTGCACTGGTGGCGCATATGCGCCGTGTGCAGGGGCATTATGCCCAGCTTTTCGAGGATATGCCTTCAGCTTTGCCAGATGGCGGGCTGGTCTTTCCCGAGGAGGGGCACGATCGCCAGACCCTCGCGGCGCTGGCGCAGATGGGGTTCAAGGAACCCGGTGCGGCCAGCACGATCGTGCGGGGCTGGATGGGCGGCAACCATCGTGCGTTGAAGGGCGAAACGGCGCGCCTGCGTCTGGGCCATTTTGTGCCGCTGCTTCTGGAATCCCTCGCCCGTGGTGGCGACCCGGATGGCGCGCTGATCGCAGCGGACCGCTTCCTCACGGATCTTCCCGGCCCTAATCTTCTGGCTGCTCTGGAGCGCCACCCGGATGTGGTGCGTCTTCTGGCAACCATTCTCACGGCCGCCCCGCGGCTGGGGGAAACGCTGGCCCGCCAGCCTTCTCTGGCCGATGCCCTTTTGGACCCGGCCTTTTTCGATGTGCTGCCGGACGAGGAGGCACTGAAAACGCATCTCGATCATCTTCTGGATACAGCCGATACAGAAGAAGAGAAGTTCGACAGGGCGCGTCGCTTCCGGCAGGAGCAGCATGTGCTGATCGGCGTGCGCATCGCTTCCGGCACATTGCCCGCCGCGCGTGCAGGCGAGGCTTATGCGCGTCTGGCGGAGGTTATCATCTGCGCCCTGCACAAGCGTGTCTGGGCGCGTTTCCGGGAGAAGCACGGCACCATTGCCGGGGCAGCTACCGCCGTTCTGGCCATGGGTAAGCTGGGCGGGCGCGAAATGACCGCCGGCTCCGACCTCGATCTGATCGTGTTGTATGATTATGACGCGGATGCGGACCCGAATTCCGATGGCCCGCGCCCGCTGATCGGGGCGCAATATTTCGCCCGCTTCACCCAGCGTCTCATCAGCGCGCTGACAGCGCTGACCAATGCCGGAAAGCTGTATGAAGTGGATTTGAGGCTGCGTCCTTCCGGCCGTTCCGGTCCGCTGGCGACACGCCTTTCTGCCTTCTCAAACTATCAGAAGCAGGAAGCCTGGACCTGGGAGCATATGGCGCTGACGCGCGCGCGCGTGATTGCCGCCGATGGGAGTTTTCAGCAGCGGGTGGAGGCTGTCATCCATGAGGTGATGTCCCAGCCGCGAGACCCAGCTGTTCTGGCCGGGGATATTCTGGACATGCGTCGCGCCATCGCCGCCGAGAAGGGCGAGGATGACAAGTGGAACCTGAAGCATGCCGCCGGCGGACAGGTGGATGTGGAGTTCATCGCCCAATATCTGGTATTGGCCTATTCCTGCGAATATCCGGATCTGGTGAGCACCGCCACTGCCCGTGTTCTCTCGCAGGCTGGCAAGCTGGGCCTGCTGAATACGGAAGATGCGCATGTGCTGACCAGCGCTTGCCGGCTGTATCAGAACCTGACTGAAGTGCTCCGGCTGGCGGTGGATGCACATGTGGTGCCGGCCGATGCCAGCCCGGCCTTGCGGGCCTTGCTTGCGCGTGCCGGCGAAACGCCGAATTTCCAGAGCCTCAGTGCTCATTTGTTTGAGACACAGGCGCGTGTGCGGGAGCTTTTCACCCGTATTCTGGCGGACCATGCCAGATGAGGCGGGATGAGAAACGAGTGGCGGTAGAGGCGCAGTAGAAACAGGCCGTAGAGCTGCGGCCTGTTGACGTGCTTTACATGCTGGCTGCTGAGGGGCTGAAGCATTCGCCCTGTCCTTGATCTGCTATCAGCGGCAAAGCAGGGTGTAGACAGGGGCTGGCCCGCCTGAGGCTTAAGCCCTGTCGGGCTTATCAGGCATTGGCTGCTATTCTGGGAAGCTCATTGGGCTGGGGTGGTCGGCACTGCACGGGCAGGCGCACCACCACAGCCGTTCCAACCCCTTCTTCAGAGCGGATGCGCATGGTGCCACCATGCAGTTCCACCAGCGATTTGGCGATGGCAAGCCCAAGCCCGGAGCCCTTATGGGTTTTGGTGAACTGGCTCTCCACCTGCTCGAACGGCCGGCCCAGACGTGCCAGTGCATCGCGGGCGATGCCGATACCGCTGTCCACGATAGCGATCATGGCCGTGTCGCCCCGCATCCGCGCCTTCACTGTGATATTGCCACCCTCGGGCGTGAATTTCACGGCATTGGATAGAAGGTTCAGCAGAACCTGCTTCAGCGCTCGCTTGTCTCCATGAATATCCAGAGGCTCTTCCGGCTCCGTCGTCATGGAGATACTCTTCTCATTGGCGTTCACGGCGGTTACGCGCATAGCGTCTGCAATGATTTCGCCCAGAGCGATTTCTTCCACCTCAAGCTGTATCCGCCCGGCCTCGATCTTGGACATGTCGAGAATATCGTCGATAACATCGAGCAGATATTTACCGGAATCCTTGATATCGGAACAATATTCCGAATATTTCGGGGCCCCCAGCGGGCCAAACATGCCGCTTTCCATGATCTCGGAAAAACCGATGATCGCGTTAAGTGGTGTGCGCAGTTCATGGCTCATATTGGCCAAGAACTCACTCTTGGCACGGTTGGCGCTTTCGGCGCGGTTGCGCTCTTCAGAGTATTTTTGCGCCAGTTCCACCAGTTCCTGCGCATTCAGTTCCAAACTCTGCGCCTGATGCTTCAGCGTATCTTCCGAGTTTCGCAGATCGGAAATTAGCTTTTTCTGTCGCTCTTCATTGGCCTTGAGGCGTTCCTCATGGCGTTTCATGGTGGTGATGTCGGTGCCCACCGACACATAGCCGCCATCCTTGGTACGGCGCTCGGCAATCTTGAGCCAGCGGCCATTGGAAAGCTGAGCCTCGAAGGCGCGGGTGCCTTCTTCCGGCTTGTCTTCCGGGGGCAGGGGAGTGCGGGTCACCGGGTGGCGGCCGAGAGAGGCGATGGTATCGAAGGAGGTGCCGGCGCGGATGGCTTCATCGGGCAACTCATGCAGGGTCTGGAACTTGGAGTTGCAGAGCACGAGGCAGTTCTGATTATCCCACAACACGAAGGATTCCGAGATACTCTCAATGGCGTCGCGCAGGCGCATGTCTGCGGTCACGGTGCGCTCGGCCATATGCTGGGCCTCGGTCACATCCATGGCGATACCGATCAGGTGAGGGCCTTCCTCGCCTGCCTGCTGCACCACTTCCGCGCGCATGCGCAGCCACACATAGTGGCCCTTGGCGGTTTGCATACGGAAAACGCGATCCACGGAAGAACCGGGGCGGTCGGCCAGTTCCTGCGCCAGTTCATACAGGTCGCCATCATCGGGATGCACGAGCTTGCGGATCTCGCCGAAGGAAATCAGCTCATCCTTCCGCTCCAGCCCGAGAATTTCATACATGGTGTCAGACCAGTACATGCGCCCACGCGCCATGTCCCAATCCCACATGCCGCAGCGGCCGCGGTTGAGCGCAGTGTGGATGCGCCGCTGTACGGTGTCGTAGATATGGTCCGCCTCGCGGGCACGGCGTGCCTGCCAGTGGAAGGAAAAGCCGAGAATGAGAAGCACCGCGCCCGTGGTGGTGAACAGCGTGACTGTAAGGGCCGTGGTGTCGGACCAGGTGGAGAGCGCACGCTCCGTCGGCTGGAGGTAGACAAGCTGCCCCAGAGGGCCGCGCAGATTGTGCACGGTGGCCAGCATGCTTTGCCCGGCCACGGGCACTTCGAGCACGCCGGCATGTTCGGCAAACACCACGAGGGGCTGTGCCGGGTCAATCAGCTGAGACAGGGCCTGCGGCGCCTTGAGGGTACGGGGGGCCGTGGCGATGATGCTTCCGGTGCTGTCCGTGACATAAACGCGCCGGCCCTGCTCCGTTGCGCGCGGAGGCAGGGCGGCGAGAAGAGCATCTTCCACGCCTTCAAGGCTTGCACCCATGCGCTGGGCCAGCCCTTCGCTGGTGGCCAGAGCCAGCAGCGAAAGGTCATCCTTCGCATTGTCCAGAACTGTGATGCGTTGCGTGTGCACCTGCACCAGTGCACCCACCCCGATCACCACCAGAAAGGTGACGATGAGTGCAGGTACAATGCGACGCAGAATGGGTTCTGCATCGAGCAAACGCTGATACGCAGGGCGCGCGATCGACCGCGCCAGGCCACGTATGGCCGGGTCGCGCGCGCCGGCGCTCGCCGCGTTGGCGCGTGCCATCGCCGGTCTCCTCAGGGTCCTTCGGGGGTCTGGAACGGCCTAAGTTCTTCGCCCCCACGTCCACGATCTGGAGGGACGTGCCGCATCTCTCCGAATCGGGTCCATTGGAATCGAATCGGGGGTGATTTGTCCAGCGTGGCGGGGGTGTCAAGGCACGTAATTTTTCGGCTGATTCCCCGCAAGTCCGCGGCAGCAATGGAAAGTCGGTTAACCATATTCTGCATTGCTTGTGGAAGAGGGGGATAATTGTCAAAATTGTGATTTGAAGCGGATTTGCAGGCCGCTCCCTTCAAATTTGAGAGGCATGCGGCGGGCTTAAAGTAGCCGGCTCATCATATTGGGCCGTCACCATGCCCGAAGGCTTGCTCTGAATCAGAATGGCCCAGTGTCCGGGTGGGACACTGGGCCATGTTTTGAGGCTGGGCAATTCAGGCGAGGGAGCGTGTGGCGATATCAGCCACATCCACGGAAAGGCCCTGGGTTTCTGCTACCCGGCGCAAGGCGCTTTCGGCTGCGGCGCGCCGCACGGGTTCCAGCTGACGCCAACTGCGGAAGGAGGACAGCAGGCGGGAGGCGACCTGTGGGTTCTTGCCATCCAGCTTCAGCACCACATCGGCTACGAAGTCATATCCGGCGCCGTCGGCACGGTTGAACTGGGTGGGGTTGCCATGGGCAAAGACCCCGACAAGCGCCCGCACGCGGTTGGGGTTGGCCAGCGAGAAGGCGGTGTGCGTCATCAGCCCCTTCACCCGGTCCAGCGTATCGGGTGCGGCAATCTGGGCCTGAAGCATCAGCCACTTGTCAATCACCAGAGGATCATTCTGGAACTGGTTGTAGAAGGCATTGAGAGCCTGCTCACGCTCAGGCACATCGTGCCGGCTCAACGTGGCGAGAGCAGCAAAGCGCTCTGTCATATTGTCTGCCACATTAAACTGTGTCAGGGCCCGCGCAATGCCATCCGCAGTAGCTGTCGTGGCCAGATAATCCAGCGCCAGATTGCGCAGGGCGCGCCGGCCGGCAGAGGCCGCATCCGCCTTGAAGCCGCCTTCCGGGGCGAGGTCTTGATAAAGGGTGGTGAACTCGGCCTGAAGGGTCGTGCCGAGTGCTTCGTGCAAGGTCTTGCGGGCGGTGTGGATTGCATCAGGGTCCACATTCTGCCCCAGTTCGCGGGCCACTTCCTGCTCGCCGGGCAGGGAGAGGGTCTGTGCCTTGAAGGCCGGGTCCAGAGCCTTGTCCTGCAGCAGGCGGTGGGCGGCGCTGGAGAGGGCGTCCACATGCAGTTCGCGGCCCTCGCGCGCGGCGGCCTTCAGCATGTCCAGCGCAATGCCCTGGAAGGCGTCAAAGCGGTTGAACGGATCACTGTCCGAGGTTGCCAGCAGCACCCGATCCTTCTGGGTGAGGTCGCTCACCACATTGACCGGCGCGGAGAAGCCGCGATTGAGCGAGGGAACCGGCGCGGCATCCAGCCCGGTAAACAGGAAGCTCTGCTGCGCCTGATTGATTTCCACCACGCCATTTTCCACGGGCTGGTTACCCAGCATCAGCGGCATGTCGGCACCATTCGGGCCAACAAGCCCTAGCGCCAGCGGAATGACCATGGGTTGCTTGTCGCTCTGGCCGGGGGTGGGGGGCACGGTTTGGGTCACATCCAGCCGGTAGGTGCCAGCGGAGGCATCATAGGTGCCGGAAACCTTGAGCTGGGGCGTGCCGGCCTGCTCGTACCACAGGGCGAACTGGGAGAGATTGCGCCCGGTGGCTTCGGCGAAGGAGGAGAGGAAATCCTCAATCGTGGCGGCTTCGCCATCATGATTCTGGAAATACAGATCCATGCCGGCGCGGAAGCCGCGCTCGCCCAGAAGGGTTTTGAGCATGCGCACCAGCTCGGCCCCCTTCTGATAGACCGTGGCCGTGTAGAAATTGTTGATCTCGCGATAGGCGTTCGGGCGCACCGGGTGGGCGAGGGGGCCGCCATCCTCGGTGAACTGGGCGGCCTTCAGAACGCGGACATCTGAAATGCGCTTCACCGGGCGTGAGCGCGCATCCGCCGAGAATTCCTGGTCGCGATAGACGGTGAGCCCTTCCTTCAGGCACAACTGGAACCAGTCGCGGCAGGTGATGCGATTGCCGGTCCAGTTATGGAAATATTCGTGGGCGATTACGCCCTCAATGCCGGCATAATCACCATCTGTCGCGGTCTGCGGGCTGGCGAGAACATATTTGTCATTGAAGACATTCAGCCCCTTGTTCTCCATCGCGCCCATGTTGAAATCCGACACGGCGACGATGTTGAACACGTCGAGATCATATTCACGGCCGAACTTTTCCTCGTCCCAGCGCATGGAGCGCTTGAGCGAATCCATCGCATAGCCGGCCAGTTTCTCCTTGCCCTGCTCCACATAGATGCCAAGTTCCACCGGCTTGCCGGAAGCAGTGACGAAATGGTCGGCTACCTTGGCCAGCTTGCCGCCCACAAGCGCGAACAGATAAGAGGGCTTCGGCCACGGATCATGCCACACCGCATAATGACGGCCGGGCTTGTCCTCCACCGGGCCGCTCTTTTCGAGGTTGCCATTGGAAAGAAGCACGGGCGCCTCTTCCTTATCGGCCTCGATGCGGGTGGTGTAGACGGACAGGACATCCGGCCGATCCGGGAAATAGGTGATGCGGCGGAAGCCTTCCGGCTCGCACTGGGTGCAGTAATTGCCGGATGAGCGGTAAAGGCCCATGAGCTGGGTATTGGCCGTGGGGTCTAGCAGCGTTTCGATTTCCAGCGCGAAGTCGTCTGCCGGCGGGTTGGGCAGGGTCAGCCTGTCAGGTGTGGCGCTGTAGCTGGAACCGGCCAGAGGCGTGCCGTCAATGGTGAGGCGCACCAGCGTCAGGCCATCACCTTCCAGCACCACCGGCGCACCGACCGTTCCCTTCGGGTTGCGCTTCAATGCGAGGCGGGCTGTGACACGGGTCTGGGTAGGGTGCAGCGACACATCGAGATGAACCGTCTCCACCAGCCATTCGGGCGGGCGATAATCGGCAAGGCGGATAAGCTGGGTCTCGGTGTCGTGCGACATGAAAGAACTCCTGACGGTACCATATGGCGGGAAAGGACTCAGGGCCCGCCGGCCCGCATGACATGTGCAGAGTAGAATGCGTGGCGGGCCGAGGAAAGCTGGCCCGCCACTGCTGGGCTTTGTTTTCACGTCTGGTCAAGCGCGGAGCTCTCCGCTAGAAGGCCGGCATGCAGCAGAGCCGCGCGGGGCGCGTGAAGCGACGCCATGTTTTCTTCGTGGCGGGATATCATCCGATGAGAGCGGATGAGCATTTCCGGGTCTTCACTCGGGAATTGCAGCGTTTTGCCTCGGTGTGGTCGGTCTCGGCCCGGTGTGAGGATGCCCGGCCTATTCCCACATCCACCGGCGCGCTGTGGCATGTGCATACGCAGGGGCAGGGCTGGGAAACTGACGCGACCTTCGAGCTGCTGGCATGGGATGATCTGGTGCGGGCAGATATGGAGCGCCCGCTCTGGTCCCATTTTGCAGGCTCGGTGCGGGCGCTGGCGGATATGTTCACCAGCGGCACGCTGAAACGTTATTTCGGGGCCAGCCGCCGCTACGGGCTGTTCTTTCTCTTCACTTATCTGGCCCTGCTGGTCATCTGGGCGCTGGCCATGGGGCTGGGTTTTGTGATGGGGCATCTTTTGGCGCCATATCTGGGAACTGCGCCTGCGGCTCTGCTGGCCGGGCTTGCGGGCCTCGCCTGCGGGCTGGGGTTGATGCGTTGGCCCGGCCGGCGGCTGAGACTGCGCCAGTCTCTCGATCTGGCAGAATTCTCGGTGGATTATGCCCGCAATCGCCATCCGGCGCTGGATGCGCGGGTGCGGGCCTTTGGCCGCCGCATCGCCGAGGTCGTGAAGCAGGCTGACGCTGAAGGGCTGGATGAGGTTGTCATAGCCGGCCACAGCCTTGGCGCGATGCATCTGGTGAGCGCGGTGGCTGAAGCCCTGCGGGAAGACCCGGATTTTGGGCGCCATGTGCCGGTGCGTTTGCTGACCCTTGGCAGCACCACCATCAAGTTTGCCCTGCATCCGGCCGGGGAGCGCCTGCGCAAGGCTGCTCATGAAGTGGCGGCAGCCTCATGGATCGGTTGGCTGGAGATCCAGTCACGCGATGACATTGTGAGCTTCTACAAGGTCAATCCGGTCACATTGGCACCGGCGCAGATCATGGATCAGAACAGCGTGGTGGGGGATTTCTCGGCGCGTCCGCTGATCCGCCACACGGCCATTGAGGATATGCTGACCCCGGCCACCTACCGGCGCTTCCATTTCGATATCATGCGTCTGCATTGTCAGTGCTTTCTGGCTAATGACAAGCGCTCGACCCATGAGTTTCATGCCTATATCTGCGGCCCGGTGCGGTTTGACCGGCTGGCTGCCACAACAAGCGGCCTGATGGATTTCGTGGATGAAGCCGGTGCCTTGCGCAACGTATCGAAGGATGCTGCCAAGGGTGGAGAGTCTTCCCCCGACGTCGCGGTGTCGGGATGAGGCAAACTCCCTTTTCCGGTTGCATTGCCGCGCCAGCGCGGCTTTCTGTTCTCTTCTGCCGCCGCATGGGCATGTGTTGTCCGGCTGGCCTTGTTTCTCTCTTCAGGAATGTTTGATGAGCCTGCTTGCCATTTCGAAAATTGCCTGGGCGCTGGGTGTCGTGTGCTGGTATGTGCTGCGCATTCCCTTTCAGCGCAAAGCGCGCCGGCAGAAGGTGAAGGATGCGAGCCACCGCAATTTGCGGGATATGACGCTGCTCACCATCTCCACCTGTGGGTTGGGCATCATTCCGGGCATCTATGCGGTAACTGGCTGGCCGGCCGCTGCATCTTACCCCATTACGGGTGTGCAGGTGGTGGCGGGCATCGCAGTATTCATTGGCGCGCTTTGGCTGTTCTGGAGCACGCACAAGGCCATTGGCCGCGATTGGTCGGTGACGCTGGAAATCAAGGAGCAGCACAAGTTGGTGACGGATGGCGTCTATCGTCATGTGCGCCACCCCATGTATTCGGCCTTTTTTCTCTGGGCCGTGGCGCAGCTTCTGCTGCTGCCAAACCTGATTGCCGGCCTCGCCGGGCTGGTCGGTTTCGGCATTTTGTTCTTCTTCCGCGTGGGGCGGGAAGAGCAGATGATGCGGGAAGCCTTCGGCCCGGAATATGATGCCTATATGCAGCGCAGCAAGCGCATCATTCCCGGCATTTACTGAGCCAGAAGGCCGGCCCGTTCATCTGCGGGAGGGGGGTGATTCGACCCTCTCCCACTTGGGGTATGGAACAAACCGGGCTTTATCCACAGGGCCCGATTCGGACGCGATGCGTTCGCCTTATCTTCCCATTCAGCAATTTGCTCGGGGTGGGATCAGGGCCGGCTGTGCCAGAATGAGACAGCCGGCGGCTTTTATTCAGTCGCGCTGGTCCAGCGGGGCTGTGCCGATGGGAGCGCCATCGGCGTCGCGGGTGATGGTTTCCACCCGCGCTTCCGCCGCCTTCAGCAGAGCTTCACAGCGCGCCTTGAGGGCTTCTCCGCGCTCATAAATGGCGATGGATTGCTCCAAAGGTACATTTCCGGCTTCCAGGCTGGAGACAATCGCTTCCAGTTCCTCCAGAGCACGTTCAAAGCTCAGCGTGTTCACGTCCACGCCCTTTGCGCCGGCTTTGCCCTTCGCGGCGCCTGCTTCCATCTCGGCCATGTCGTCTCCTCTGGCTGGTTCGCCGCCACCATAGACGAGCTACGCCCCGGCCTTAAGACAGCCTGTGGAGAAAGCCGGTGCAAACGACAGCATGGCAGGCCGAGGGCCATTGGGGTGGCCCAAAGGGCGCGCCTTTGCTAGAAGCGCGCTGACATTCCCATGGAAGAATAAGATATGTCTGCCGCGGTGCCCGCGCCCAATCTCACCCAAGACCCGCGCCTTCTTGAGGAGGCGCTCGTCGCGCACTTCGACGCTGCCGGGTTCCGGCGCGTTCATCCCCCCATTCTCCAGCCGGCGGATGTGTTTCTGGATCTTTCCGGCGAATCCATCCGTCGCCGGATGTATTTCACCAGTGATGCGCAAGGCCGTGAATTGTGCCTGCGGCCGGATCTGACCATTCCGGTGGCGCGCGCCGTGCTGGAAGAGGACATGCCGCTGCCGGCTACAGTGAGCTATCTGGGGCCGGTGTTCCGTTTCCGTGGCACCGCGCCGGGCGAGTTCCTGCAAGCTGGCGTTGAATCCTTCGGTCGGCCGGATCTTGAGGCTGCCGATGCCGAGATGCTGGCACTGGGCCTTGAAGTCTGCGCCATCTACGGTCTGGATACACCAGAGATCCGGCTGGGTGATGTGGGCCTGTTCTCGGCCCTGCTGGATGCCTTGCCGCTGGCTCCGGCCCAGCGCCGTCGCCTGATGAAGGATTTCGGTCAGGGCCGGATCAGCACGGATTTCCGCCGCAAGACAAACGGGCAGGAGAGTGGACCGGCGGAGGCCCGCCATGCGGGCGTGCTCGCTGCGCTGAACGGGGCAGACCCGGAAGCCGCGCGTGCGCTGATTACCGATCTGCTCTCCATCGCCGGCATTTCCACCGTTGGTGGGCGTTCCGTCACGGAAATCGCCGAGCGTTTTCTGGAGCAGGCAGAGCTGGATGCCGGTGGTGTTTCCGATGAAGCCGCCGAAATTCTTTCGCGCTACCTCGCCATTTCCGGGGAGCCGGATGAAGCTTCAGCCCGCATGCGGGCATTGGCGCAGGAAGCGGGTATCGACCTTTCCGCCGCACTGAAGCAGTTCGATCAACGCGCCGGTTTCTTCACCGCGCTGGGGGTGGACCTGTCCGCCGTGCGCTTCTCTACGGCCTTTGGTCGCCCGCTGGATTATTACAGCGGCATGGTTTTCGAGCTGCATGATCCGGCCGGCCGGGCTGATGGGCCGCTGGTGGCCGGTGGGCGCTATGACAAGCTGCTGGGGCGGCTGGGGGCCTCGGAAACAGTGCCCGGCATTGGTCTGGCGGCCTGGCTGGAACGTCTGGCGCTTCTGGAAACTCCTGTGCAGGAAGGTGCATGATGAGCGGCCCCCTGATCCTTGCTGTGCCCTCCAAGGGGCGTCTTCAGGAGAATGTGCACGCCTATTTCGCCCGCGCCGGCATGCCGCTGAAGCAGGCACGTGGCGCGCGTGAATATCGCGGTGCGCTGGCCGGGGTGGCGAATGTGGAGGTGGCTTATCTCTCCGCATCCGAGATCGCCGGTGCACTGGCCGCTGGCACGGCTCATATCGGCGTGACGGGTGAAGACCTCGTCCGCGAGAATATTCTGGATGCGGACAGCCGCGTGACCCTTCTGGAAGCGCTGGGCTTTGGCCATGCCAATGTGGTGGTGGCCGTGCCGCAGGCCTGGATTGATGTGCGCACAATGGAGGATCTGGACGATGTGGCCAGCCATTTCCATGGTCGCACCGGGCAGCGTATCCGCGTCGCCACCAAATATGTGAATCTGACGCGGAGCTTCTTCGCCCGCCACGGCATCATTGATTACCGCATTGTGGAGAGCGCGGGCGCGACGGAAGGCACGCCCGCAGCCGGCACGGCGGAGCTGATTGTCGACATCACATCCACGGGTGCCACCCTCACCGCCAATGGGTTGAAGGTGGTGGATGATGGGGTGATGCTGAAGTCTCAGGCCAATCTCGTCGCCTCTCTCACGGCGCCGTGGGATGATATCACGCGCGCTGCGGCTTGTGATATGTTCGACAGGCTGGGGGCAGAGAAGCGGGCCCGCACCATGCGTGAGGTGCGCACACGCTGCGTCAATCTCGATACGAATCTGGTGGAAGAAGCGGTGCGCGATTATCAGTGCGTCGCTCCCTTCGGTGGGCCGACCTCTTCTGGCATGCTGACGCTGCATTGCCCGCCGGCCACGCTGCATGGGCTGACCCGTTTTCTGCGTGAGAAGGGGGCTGGCATGGTGACGGTGAGCCCGCTGGAATATGTCTTCGCTTCGGATAATCCGCTGTATGAAGCGCTGGATGCACGCCTGAACGGGCGCTGAGACCCGTGCATTTCCAGCTGGCTAGAAAGGTCGCATGTGCGTGCATGCGGCCTTTTTCGTTCTGGTGTGGGCACCCCCCTTCATGCTTCCGCCAGCAGATAATCCCGCAGCACCAGCGCCTGATTGTGCGCTTCATCCTGGGCTGAATAGAGCAGGGTGACAGGTCCGCGCTCCATATATCCCCGCAAGGTGGCGACGGCTCCGGTATTGGTCCTGAGCTCATCCAAATAGCGCTGCCGGAAAACCTCCCAGCGTTCTGGGAGATGACCAAACCATTGGCGCAGCTCAGTGCTCGGGGCGATCTCTTTCAGCCACAGCTCAAGATGCGCTTTCTCATGCGACATGCCGCGGGGCCAAACCCGATCCACCAGAATGCGGAAACCATCATCCGGCCCTGCGGGCTCATATATCCGTTTCACATGCAGCATCTTGCCGGAAGGAGCGGGCATTCCACCATTTCCTGACCTGAAGGGTCCAGCGAAGGGCAGAATAGGACATTTCTGCGGAAAAAAGCCGCGTCAAATATCCAGCAGTTCCTCATCTGCGAAGGCGGCATGTTCGGTAATGAAGCTGAAGCGGGCTTCGGGCTTGTTGCCCATCAGCCGGCTCACCAGATCCGCCGTGGCCGCCTCTTCCGCATCGGCTATGGAAACCCGTTGCAGGGTGCGGGTGAGAGGGCTCATGGTCGTTTCCTTCAACTGGGCCGGCATCATTTCGCCAAGGCCCTTGAAGCGGCCAATCTCCACCTTGCCCTTGCCTTTGAATTCCTTCTTCAGAAGCTGATCCTTGTGGGCGTCATCGCGGGCATAGAGGGTCTTGGCCCCCTGTGTGATGCGATAGAGCGGCGGCACAGCCAGATAAAGATGGCCATGCTCTATCAATTTCGGCATCTGCCGGAAGAAATAGGTGACGAGAAGGGAGGCGATGTGGGCACCATCCACATCCGCATCGGTCATGATGATGACCTTCTCGTAGCGCAGATCGGCTTCTCGATAATGGCTGAGAGTACCGCAGCCCAGCGCCTGGCCAAGGTCTGTCAGCTGCTGGTTCTGGGCCAGCTTGTCGCGTCCGGCACTGGCGACATTCAAAATCTTGCCGCGCAGAGGCAACACCGCCTGTGTCTTGCGATCCCGCGCCTGCTTGGCGGAGCCGCCGGCCGAGTCGCCCTCCACCAGAAACAGTTCTGAGCCCGTGGCGTCTGTATTGGAACAGTCGGCCAGCTTGCCGGGCAGGCGCAGCTTGCGCACGGCGGTCTTGCGGGCAACTTCCTTTTCCTGCTTGCGGCGCAGGCGTTCTTCGGCCCGGTCAATCACATGGTCCAGCAGGCGGGTGGCCTGTGCCGGATTGGCCGCGAGCCAGTGATCGAACGGGTCTCTCAGGGCGCTTTCAACAATGCGTGCGGCCTCTGTTGTGGCGAGGCGATCCTTGGTCTGGCCCTGGAATTCCGGTTCGCGCACAAAGACGGAGAGCATGGCTGAACAGCCAGCCATCACATCATCGCCGGTGATGATGCCGCCGCGCTTGCCGTGGCCGGAGCGTTCTGCATGGTCTCGCAGGCCTTTCAGCAGCACGGCGCGCAGGCCATTTTCATGGGTGCCACCATCCGGCGTGGGAATGGTGTTGCAGTAGGAATCAATGCTGCCATCGGCCCCCGCCAGCCAGGCGACGGCCCATTCCACGGAGCCATGGCCGCCCTTTTTTTGCAAACGGCCGGCAAAAATATCCGGATGCACCAGCGTGTGGCCGGTAATCTCGCTGGCGAGATAGTCCTTCAGACCATCAGGGAAGCGGAAGACGGTCTTGGCGGGAATATCGCCATCCGGCTTCAGCAGGGTTTCTTCACAATTCCAGCGGACTTCCACGCCGCCGAACAGATAGGCCTTGGAACGGGCCATGCGGAACACACGCGCCGGCTCGAACCGGGCGCTGTCGCCGAAAATTTCCGGGTCGGGGTGGAAACGCACACGGGTGCCGCGGCGGTTGTTGATGCGCCCCACCTCCTCAAGCGGGCCTTGCGGAAGACCGCGCGAGAAGGTTTGCCGGTAGAGAGTCTGGTTGCGGGCAACCTCCACCTCCAGCACATCAGAGAGCGCGTTGACCACAGAAACGCCCACGCCATGCAGGCCGCCGGAGGTTTCATAAACCTGGCTGTCGAATTTGCCGCCGGCATGCAGCGTGGTCATGATGACTTCGAGCGCTGACTTGCCGGGAAATTTCGGGTGGTCCTCAACCGGAATGCCACGGCCATTATCGGAGACGGAGAGGAAGCCATCAGCCGAGAGCTGCACCTCGATGAAGGTGGCATGGCCGGCGACAGCCTCGTCCATCGCATTGTCGATGATCTCGGCGAAGAGATGGTGCAGGGCCTTCTGATCCGTGCCGCCAATATACATGCCGGGGCGACGGCGCACGGGCTCCAGCCCCTCCAGCACCTCGATATGCGCGGCGGTATATTCGCTTGCCATGGTGGGCACGCTGACAGGCGCCTTCGATCGCGCCGGGCGGGATGAGCCGGCGGCCTTGGGGCTGGCGGATGGGGCGGCGAAAAGATCGTCGGACTCGGACATGGACCTCGAAAGCCGAATAGAAGCCTGAGCAGGCACAACAGCAGCCTTTCCGGCCATGCCGGAGAGTGCCATTCCACTTCTGCCATGTGACCCTTAACAAGTGAAACTTAACAAGGGCCAGCAGGCGGAGGGAATCTGTGCCTGAAAGCACCATTTTGGCATGAAAGCTCTCTCAGGCCGAGTCTCATGCGGAACAAAAAGAAAACAAATTCTGGGTCAGTTGGCGGGCAGAACTGGAACTGGCCTGCGGCTTGTGCTTTCGTCTGGTGTGGGAAGAGTGTAGATAGCCTTACCCGGCGCAGATACGCTGACGCGCGCCGGAGGAGAATGGAGAGAGGACAATGGCTGAAGCAAAGGCGAAAATCGCGGTTCTAGGCGCTTCCGGTTACACCGGCGCCGAACTGGTGCGCCTGCTGCTGCGCCATCCGCGAGTGGAGCTTGTTGCGCTGACGGCGGACCGGAAGGCCGGTCTGTCCATGGCAGAGGTCTTTCCCCAGTTTGCTCCCTATGATCTGCCCCGGCTGACCACCATTGATGAGGTGGATTATTCCGGCATTGATCTGGTGTTCTGCGCTTTGCCCCATGGCACCACGCAGCAGGTTATCCAGAAACTTCTGGCAACTTACCCGAAGCTCAGGATCGTGGATCTTTCGGCCGATTTCCGGCTGAAGGATCCGGGGGCCTATGAGCAGTGGTATGGCCACCCCCATGCGGCGCTGGAATTGCAGAAGGAAGCAGCCTTCGGGCTGGTGGAGATCTACCGGGAAGATATTCGCAAGGCGCGCCTTGTGGCCAATCCGGGCTGCCACACCACCACGTCCATTCTGCCAGTGGTGCCGCTGCTGGAAGCCGGTGCGATCGACCCGGAAACCATCGTGGTGGATTCCAAGACGGGCATGTCCGGGGCAGGGCGTGCGGCGAAGGAGGCCATGCTGTTCTCCGAGGTTTCGGAGGGCATTCATGCCTATTCCGCCAGCGGCCACAGGCATATGGGTGAGCTGGACCAGGAATATTCCAAGGCGGCCGGGCGGCCGGTTACGCCCATGTTCGTGCCCCATCTGGTGCCGATGAACAGGGGTATTTATGCCAGCATCTATGTGCGCACCACGGGTGGCACGGCTGAAGACCTGCATGGCGTGCTGGCCAGCTTCTACAAGAATGAGCCTTTCGTGCATGTGCTGCCCATGGGGCAGGTGCCGCAGTCGCGCCACGTGCGCGGTTCCAACATGGTGTTTCTCGGTGTGGTGGCAGACCGGGTGCCGGGCCGGGCCATCGTCTTTTCCACCATCGACAATCTGGTGAAGGGCGCATCCGGGCAGGCGGTGCAGAACATGAACCTGGTGCTGGGCTTTGCGGAAACGGATGGCTTGCAGCAAGTGGCGCTGATGCCCTGAGGCATCTGCCTTTCCAGTCTGGAACAGAAAAGGGCGCTCCCATGGGGCGCCCTTTTTTATTGCCTGTGCCGCGAGGCTGTGGAGCCCCTCTTCCGCATCAGGAGGTGCGGGAGAGGGGCGTCGCCTCAGCGGGCGACGATATCATAGGTGATGCGGCGGTTATGGGCCCGGCCTTCCGGTGTGTCATTGGTATCCACCGGGTTGGCATTGCCATAGCCGGTGGCGGAAATGTCGTCCGCCGGGAGGCCCGCTTCGATCATGATGGCCTTCACAGCATCTGCCCGCTGCTGCGAGAGCTGCTGGTTCATGCCATCTTCGCCAACATTGTCGGTGTAGCCTTCAATGATGATCTGTGCGCCATTGGGCAGAGCCTTGATAAGCTGCGCAGCTTTCAGAATCACCTCATGCCCGCTGGCCGGCACCGTGGCGCTACCGGTCTCGAACTCGATGGCGACGCGGTTCAGCGTGTTGGCCACATCATTGCCTGCATAGCCGGATTGAAGGGCGTTCAGCGCATTCATGGCGTTTTCAGCAGAAAGACGCGGGGTGGCGAGGTCCGGCAGCTTCACCTGGGCATCGGTGCCCAGCAGTGCCTTCAGCTTTTCCACCAATGCCGTCTGATCCACACCCGGCAGCAGGGAGCGGATATTCAGATCCGGTCCATTGAAGCTGATATTGAAGCCGGGGCTCTTCAGCAGGCCGAGAATTTCGCCCAGCTTGGAGAGCCAGCCCGGCGTCTGATAGCGCGGGTCCACTCGCAGGTCACCGGAGAGATTGTTTGCACCGAAAATCTGCGCCAGCGTGGCCTTGACGGAATCCGCATCAGCCGTGGTGGGCACGGAACCACGATAGAGGATCTTGTCTCCCAGAGCGCGCAGGGAGAGACGGGCAGGGCGGTCGGCAGCCGGCTGCACGGTCGAGGGCAGGGTGATGGAGCCGGATGCGAAGGACTGGCGCAGCGCAGCCAGAAGGGCTGCCCGGTCCGTACCCGCAGGTAGCGTATTGACCTTGAGATTGTTGCCATCAAAGCCCGCGTCAAGGCCGGGCATTTTCAGGGAGGCCAATTCGGCATCAAGGTTGGGTAGCCAGGGGGCATTGGTCGCCTGCGGGTTCACCTTGATGTCTCCGCGAATGGCATCCGCTCCAAACATGTTTTCAAGCGCGGCGAGCACCCGTTCACGGGTGTCGTCATCGGCGACAACACCACTATAGGTGAGAACGCCATTGTCTTCTTTCAGGGTGAGCTGCGCTGGAAGAATGGTGATGTTTTCAGCCGCAGCCTCTTCAGTGCCGGGGGTGGTTTCATGAGGTGCGGCCCCATCTGTGGGGGGCTCATGAGTAGGGGCGCCATGCGCGGGCATTCCGTGCGCGGGTGCCGTTTCAGCCGCAGGTTCCGCCGCGTCCGATGAGGTGGGTAGAGATTGCCAGGGCGTCAGCCAGGCCAACGCGCCCAGCATGGCGGAGAAGACGATGCCGCGCGCCAGCCAGTCTCCCATCTTGGAGGGCACGAAGGCGTCGGCGGGCAGGCCGGCCGGCATTCCAGCTCTATTCAGAAATTGCCGGGCGGTATCCGGCAGGGTTGCGGGGAGCAGACCATGATCCGTCACAAGCCCCAGAAGCTTCGGCAGGGCATAACCCAGAGCATTGCCAGCCTGCTGGGCCGCATTGCCCAGAAGCGGAGCCAGAGAGGAGATGGCGACGCTGCCCATCACCTTGCCTGCGCCCTCGGCGTCCAGGCCGGGGGTGGAAAGATTGGCCCAGCTTTCCGGTTCACCGGAAAGGCCGGCGGCCTTCACCTGTTCCACCACCCCAGCCAGCCCTTGCGGTGCCTGCTCGAGAAAACCAAGCGCCGCTCGGATGACGGCTTCTGCCTGGGTGGCGCTGAGGCCGAATTTCTGGCTGATCTGAGCGATAAGTGAAGAGAACATACGCTGCCCCTCAATGCGATGGCGCGGTGTCGCCGGCCATCTGCTCCTGATGTGCGGTGCCCGGATGGAGGGTGGCTCGCAGCCCGCTCTTATCCCCTATCCGGTACATGACGCTTTCTGGCTTATAGACGTTTCAACGTAAAGTGGGCACCAGCTCTGGGCCCGAAGAGAGCGGAAATGAGGGCAATTTCCTTGGGCATTGAGGCATCAGGCCGGTTCCGCCACATCCTTCAGGCGCAGGGCGACCTGTGTTTCGCCGCGCCAGCTGTCCAGCTCCAGAGAACCTGCCACATGGAGGGGCCGCCCACGCCCATGCAGCAGGGCCTGCCCCAGCGGGTCCTGCGCGCAGCGGAAGGCGATGGCCTTCAGGCTGGTGCCGTCGGGTGAGGTGATGCGGGCTCGCACATGTCCGGCCCCGAAACTTTCCGCATAGCTGATGCGATGGTTGGGGAAGGCGAAGACGGGCTCTGGATTGCCGGCCCCGAATGGTCCGGCGCGCATGATGGTTTCCACCAGGGTGGGTTTGGCGGCGGTGGCTGTCAGCGCGCCATCAAGGCTCATGGCCCCTTCTGCACGGGCGCGTTCCACATCTGCCGCCAGCCGGTTTTCAAAATGGGCGCGCAGATCGCCGAGGCGGGCCTTTTCCACCGTTAGTCCGGCAGCCATGGCGTGCCCACCGCCCTTGAGCAGAAGCCCGCTATCCACAGCCTCCCGTACGGCCCGGCCCAGATCCACACCCGGAATGGAGCGCCCGGAGCCGGTGCCGGTTTCCCCCGTCATGGCTATGGCGAAGGCCGGGCGCTGGAAGCGCTCCTTCAGGCGGGAAGCCACAAGGCCGACCACACCGGGATGCCAGCCCGCACCGCTGACCACCACGACAGAGGCTGAATCACCCTGACCCATGGCCATGTCGGCTTCGGCCTCGGCGGCGGCCACGATGTTGCGTTCCACCTCCTGTCGCTCGGCATTAAGCCGGTCCAGCTCGGTGGCAATGGTTTGGGCTTCGATGGTGTCTTGGGTCAGCAGCAGGCGCGCCCCCAATGTGGCATCGCCGATGCGACCACCGGCATTGATGCGAGGGCCGAGAAGAAACCCCAGATGGAAGGGGCGGGGTGGTCCATCCAGCCGCGCCACATCCATCAGTGCCGTCAGGCCCATGCGGCGGCGCTGGCGCAGGGCCAGAAGCCCCTTGGTGACAAAGGCCCGGTTGAGTCCGCGCAGCGGCACCACATCCGCCACCGTGGCCAGAGCCACCAGATCCAGCGCGGCCAGAAGGTCCGGCGCCGGACGGACGGTTGTGAAATGCCCACGCTGGCGCAGCTCGCGCAGCAGGCCCACCATGGTGACGAAGGTGATGCCCGCCGCACACAGATGCCCGAGGCCGGAGAGGTCATCCTCCCGGTTCGGGTTCACGATGGCGCAGGCTTCCGGTAATGCCTCATTTGCCTGGTGATGATCCAGAACAAGCACATCCATGCCAAGACGGCGGGCCACGGCCAGCGGCTCGGTTGAGGTGGTGCCACAATCCACCGTCACCAGCAGGCGCACGCCCTGTGCGGCAAGCTGCTCGATGGCCGGTACATTGGGGCCGTAGCCCTCGAAGATACGATCTGGAATATGGAAGAGCGGGTCCAGTCCGCAGGCACGCAAAATACCCACCAGAAGCGCCGTGGAGCAGGCGCCATCCACATCATAATCCCCGAAGACGGCGACCTTCTCTCCGCGTTGTACGGCATCAGCCAGCCGGTTCACGGCGGCGGCCATGTCCGTCAGCGTATCCGGGTCTGGCAGCAAAGCGCGGATGGTGGGATCGAGATAGGCCTCCACATCCTCCAGCGGAACCTCCCGTGCGGCCAGCACGCGGGCCAGCAGCTCGCTGATGCCATAGCGCTGCACCATGGCCAGGCTGGTTTGCGCCCCGCGCACATCCAGCCGCTCGCGCCAGGCGCGCCCGGTGACAGAATGGGAGACATTGAGGAAGTGGCGTTTTATCGGCTGAGCAATCACGGTTGTCTATCTAGCCGCTGAGGGGCCTGTGCGTCGAGAGATGGTCTGTCACAGGCTGCGTAGCAGCCCCAGAACGGCAAAGCCTATGACCAAGGATATCAGCGTGACCGCACCGAGGCGAAAAGCAAAGGTGCGGGTGCCGGCCGCAGCTGCAAAACCTGCTCGTCCCAGCGCATTCATGCTGATGGCGATGAGGATGCAAAGGGCTGCGCCTTCTTCAGAAATCCCATTTCCGGCCAAGCGCGCCGCATTCAGTGAAGGCACATCCACATCCACAATGCCGGCGACGGCGCTGACCAGATAGAGGCTTTGCGGCCCTACTGTCTGAATCAGAAATCCGCTGAAAGCCGAAACAGCACCAAACATGCCAGCGAATGCCATGAGCGGCACGAGGTCGAATGGATTGCCGAGATTCGTTTCACCCCGCGCCTGTGTTCCGTGGTGCATGAGTAAAGCGCCCGAAAGGCCGAAAGAGGCAGCTGCCGCAACCACTGGCGGGCCCAGAGGTGAAAGCAAGCCCGGAGCCACCACGGCGCAGATCACCAATACTCGCAAAAGGGAAATCATGGCCGCAAGAGCTGCGCCGCCAGCCAGAAGGCCGGGCGCTTCTCCACCCTGGGAGCGGCGCGCAAAGGCGATGGTGACCGCTGTTGAGGAGACCATCGCTCCACCCAGCGCGCTGAACAGGATGCCTCTTTCCGGGCCGGCGACCTTCACCGCCACATACCCGGCAAAGGAGATGCTGGCAGTCAGCACCATGAACAGCCAGATTTGCCGGGGATTGATGCTGTTCCATGGATCAAGAGTGTGGTTGGGTAGCAGAGGCAACACAATCACCGTCATGCCCAGCAGCAACAGGGCCGAACGCAATTCCGGCCAGGTGATGTGGCGAACAGCCTGATGCAACATACCCCGCGCCGCCAGAAGGCCGGTTGTCGCGATGCCGGCTGCCGCGGCCACGGAAACATTGCCCAGTACAGCCAGTGCTCCCAGTGCGAACACCAGCAGGGCGGCCATCAGGCTGGTGAGGGAATAGTCATTATCCTGCACCATTTCGCGATACTTGAAGAAGGCAAACAGGGCTGCATAGACAACCCCGGCGACCACAAGCGGTACAGGCGTTTCAAGCGCTTGTGTCAGCAAGGCGGAAACGCCACCGAAAAGCCCGCACAGCGCATAGGTGCGGATGCCGGCAGTGCGGCTGCCTGCGGGTTCTTTCCGTTCACGCCAGCCGCGTTCCACACCCACCAGCAGACCAATGGCCAGGGAAATGGCGAGCCGGAAGATCAGATTTTCCATAAGGCGGCTCCCTGCCTGCTGAGGCGATCATGCCTGCGGAACAGACATTACGGCTTTTCTGGCAGAGGAGCACGTATTTGCCGGTGCGGCTTGTCCATGATTTACCCATGATCTGCGCTCTGGTGCAGCCCCGGAGAGGGGCTCCTCAGCGTGCAAACCGGGCCCGCGACTCAGAAATGGAATTTGCGGAAATCGCGATGCTCGGTAGCGATGCGCCGCACGGTGCCCGTGGAGGCCCGCAACACCATGGTGTCTGTCTTGATGACATCGCGGCCGAAACGCACTCCGCCCAGTAGCGCGCCATCCGTCACGCCAGTTGCGGCCACGATGCAATCTGCCTGGACCATATCGGCCAGCGTATAGGTGCGGTTGAAATCCGTAATGCCAAGCGCGCGGGCCTGCTGGCGCTTGTCTTCATTGTCGATCACCAGCCGGCCTTCCATCTGCCCGCCAATGCAGCGCAACGCCGCAGCGGCCAGCACACCTTCGGCAGCACCGCCAAGGCCGAGATAAATATCAATTCCGCTCTCATGTGGATTGGCTGTCTGGATGACACCGGCCACATCGCCATCCGAGATCAGTTTCACGGCGGCGCCTGTCTTGCGCACGGCCTCCACCAGTTCTGCGTGGCGGGGGCGATCCAGAATCAGCACCGTGATTTCTGATGGGGGAACGCCGCGCGCCTCGGAAAGCGCCTGCACATTTTTCTCGGGCGGGCAGGAGAGGGAAACAATGCCTTCCGGATAGCCGGGGCCAATGGCCAGCTTTTCCATATACACCTGCGGCACCTTCAACAGTGAGCCGCGCTCGGCCACGGCCACCAGAGAAATGGAGCCTTCCAGATTCTTGGCGCACAGGGTGGTGCCTTCCAGAGCATCCACGGCGACATCCACAGTATCGCCGCCGGAGCCAACTTCCTCGCCCACAAAAAGATGTTCAACCTCACCTTCCGCGCCTTCGCCCACCACAACGATGCCGGAAATCGAGGTGCGCATCAGTTCACGATAACAAATGCCGGATGCCGCAATATCAGCTGCCTGCTCATCACCGCGCCCGCGCAGCCGCGCGGCGGCCACGGCTGAACGCTCGGTAATCTGCGCAAGCTCAAGGGCCAGCCGCCGATCAAGAGACTGGAGCATCCGGTTGTCGCTCATACTTATCAATCCTTCTCGATGCGGATCACCTGAGGCAGGGAGGCCACGACGCCATCGGCCTCAATGGCGGCAATAGCGCGACGCACAGCCTGCTCTGTCGTGGCATAGGTGATGAGAATGACCCGCGCTGTCGCATGCACCTTGTTGCCCGCGCCTTCTGCCGGGCGATGCTGAACGATGGATTCAAGCGAGATATTTTCTTCCGCCATGTGCCGGGCAATGGTGGCGGCCGTGCCGGGGCGGTTGGTGACGGTGAGGCGGATATAATAGCCGCCCTCATGGCGCTGTATGGCTGCGCGGGAGGGTTTCTCCAGCTCGCTGACAGGCTTGCCGAAGGTGAAGCAGGCATTACCCCGCGCCACATCCGCCAGATCGCCCACCACAGCGGCGGCCGTGGCATCGCCACCGGCGCCGGGGCCGACAAGGGTCAGGTCCACAGCATCACCATCAATGGCGACGGCATTGGTGACATCGGAAACACGGGCGAGAGGCCAGTGCTTGGGCACCATGGTGGGGTGCACGCGCTGCTCGATGCCAGTTTCCGTACGCTGGGCCACGCCCAGCAGCTTCACCTTGTAGCCAAGGTCATCTGCTGCCTCGAGATCCTCCAGCGTGAGCTGACGAATGCCTTCCACATAAAGGGATTTGGAATCCACCTGTGTGCCGAAGGCCAGGGAGGTGAGAATGGCCAGCTTGTGGGCCGTATCGAAGCCATCAATATCGAAGCTGGGGTCAGCCTCGGCATAACCCAGGCGCTGGGCGGCGGCGAGGCAGTCATCAAAGGTAATGCGCTCGTCCAGCATGCGGGTGAGGATATAGTTGCAGGTGCCGTTGAGAATGCCCGACACACGTTCCAGCTGGTTGCCAACCAGTGATTCGCGCAGGGTTTTCACCACCGGAATGCCGCCAGCCACAGCCGCCTCGAAATGAAGGCTTGCCCCGGAAGCCTCGGCCCGGATGGCCAGATCCAGACCACAATCGGCCAGAAGCGCCTTGTTGGCGGTGACGACCGGACAGCCGGCATCCAGAGCTGCGCAAACTGCGGCCTTGGCAGGGTCTCCCGCGCCGCCCATCAGCTCCACGAATACATCAATATCCGGGTCCTGCGCGAGCGCGACAGGGTCATCATACCAACGCATGGCGGAGAGATCGACGCCGCGATCACGGTGACGGTCACGGGCGGCGACGGCCACAACCTTGATGTCCCGGCCCGTGCGCGCTGCCAGTTCGTTGGAACGGCGCTCAAGCATGCGGATGACAGCAGCGCCAACGGTGCCAAGGCCCGCGAGGCCTACTTTCAGATCATTCATGAAACGAACCGACTTTTTCCGACTGGTCAGACATTGACGCCGCCTTCACGAAGACAACGCCTAGGGAGGGACATGGCTCGCATTGTTGCCAGCCCATGCGTGGAAGAGGCCCGTTGCAGATGGGCAAGATGCCGCGCCTGCAACTGGCAGAAGACAGGCAAGGCCGGCGCGCAAAGAAAGGCCGGCGCCGGCCCTGTGCAATTATTCTGAAGGGTTCATGGCCAGCACATTGTGAAGCGCGGGCGCATCATGCTCGAAGAAGCGGCGAATGTTGCGCGCTGCCTGACGGATGCGCTGTTCATTTTCCACTACGGCAATGCGCACAAAGCCTTCGCCATGCTCACCAAAGCCGACGCCAGGGGCCACGGCCACCTCGGCCTTCTCGATCAGCAGCTTGGCAAATTCCACGGAACCCATCTCACGGAAGGGCTCGGGAATCGGGGCCCAGGCGAACATGGAAGCCTTTGGCGTGGGGATATCCCAACCTGACCGGCCAAAGCTGTCCACCAGTGCATCGCGGCGCTTCTTGTAGGTTTCGCGCATTTCCGAGACATAATCCTGCGGGCCGTTCAGCGCTGCGGTGGCCGCCACCTGAATGGGCGTGAAGGCGCCATAATCCAGATAGGATTTGACCCGCGCCAGCGCTGCAATCAGGCGTTCATTGCCCACGGCGAAGCCCATGCGCCAGCCGGCCATGGAATAGGTCTTGGACATGGAGGTGAACTCCACCGTCACATCCATGGCACCAGGCACTTGCAGCACGGAAGGGGGCGGATTGTCGTCAAAATAGAGTTCGGCATAGGCGAGATCAGAGAGAATGATCAGCTCATGCTTCTTCGCGAAGGCGACAACATCCTTGTAAAACTCAAGATCCGCCACGCAGGCTGTGGGGTTTGAGGGGTAACACAGCACCACAGCCAGAGGCTTGGGAATGGAGTGCTTCACCGCTCTTTCCATCGCGTGGAAAAATTCTGGCCCCGGTTCCACAGGCACGGAGCGGATGACGCCGCCCGCCATGAGAAAGCCGAAGGCATGGATGGGATAGGACGGATCGGGC
Source organism: Haloleucobacter albus (assembly GCF_052492075.1). Lineage (NCBI taxonomy): Bacteria > Pseudomonadati > Pseudomonadota > Alphaproteobacteria > Hyphomicrobiales > Xanthobacteraceae > Haloleucobacter > Haloleucobacter albus. Next base: position 3,409 of record NZ_JBQWAS010000029.1, on the reverse strand, counting down.
GCGAGAATCACATCACCGGGTGCGGTGATGGCCTGCGCCATATTGGCGAAGCCTTCCTTGGAGCCCAGCGTGGCGACAACCTGAGTATCCGGGTTCAGCTTCACGCCGAAGCGGCGCTCATAATAGGCCGCCTGTGCCCGACGCAGACCGGGAATGCCTTTGGATGCAGAGTAGCGGTCCGTGCGGGGCTTGCCGATGGTTTCCTTCACCTTCTCAAGCACATGGTCCGGCGCCTGCAAGTCAGGGTTGCCCATGCCGAGATCAATGATATCCACACCTGCATTACGGGCTGCGGCCTTCACACGGTTCACTTGCTCGAACACGTAAGGCGGCAGCCGGCGAATGCGGTGGAAATCGGTCGTCATCTTCTAGGCTCCAAGGCCGCGCGTATGACATTTCTGGCGCGGGGTCGGTCTTTTTAACACTGATCTTCAATTCGGAAAGCACTGAATGCGCTCTGTAGGGCTGGAGAGGCTGTAAAATCCTCAGTAAGTCCCCGCATTGGCTGCGCTTTCTGCCTCAAGGCGGCTTTCGATGCTGCGCCCGTTGTCTTTGCCGGAACGCGCCAGCTCCCGTTCAAGAGCCACACGTTGTTGGGGCTTCAGAACGGTACGACCTGTACTCTCGGTTGTGCCGACAGTAGGGTATTGGTCGTGTTCCACATTGGCCACATTCGGATGTGCAGGAGGCAATGGCAGGGAAAGACGGTCCTCGCCAGAGCAGGCAGCCAGGCAGGACAGGGCCAGAACGGCCAAGGCCCCCTTCCATGCCGCCGCGGTGAAACGCGGTGCGGAAAAAGTTGGGGTACTGTTCGTGTCGGGTCGCATGGAGGACATGGACTGTCACTTATCCCTGAAAGAAGAAGCGGACACCTCGTATTTGTGCGAGGCTCGCTCCAGGCCGGTTCGCCCGTTAATATGCGCAAATCAGGACGCGTGAAACAAGGCGAACCGGATTTTATGCAAATGCGGTGCGTGTGAAGGGGTTGGGGAATGGCGCCGAATGAGCAGAAACCAGAAAATACTGGCTCCAGCGGTGGGGGGATTTCCGATGTCGCAAGAGAAGAGGGACTGAGCGTCCAGGGGACTGCGACTGGCGCGATGGGTGCGCAGGCTGCCGGCAAGAGCGCCGGCAACACAGGCGCAGGGGCCAAGGGTGCCGGTCGCGGCGGGGCCGGGCAGGAAGACGACCGTCAGCTGAATGTGGAAACTCTGGCCCACAATCTGGCACAGCTTGTGGAAGAGGGTGGCAAGGCCATGGCCGCCTATCTGGCCCCGCGTGAGGCGGGCCAGAAAAAGGACGACATGAGCGATGACATCGCTGACGCGCTGAAGACATTCAGCCAGGTGGCGGAATACTGGATGGGGGACCCCCAGCGCACGGTGGAGGCCCAGACCCGGCTGATGACGGACTATATGTCCATCTGGTCCAACTCGCTGAAGAAGATCTCCGGCGAGAATGTATCCCCCGTGGCTGCGCCAGAGCCGAAGGATGGGCGCTTCAAGGATGATGGCTGGAACGTCAGCCCCTTCTTTGATGCCCTGAAGCAGACCTATCTGGTCACATCCAACTGGGCGGAAGACATGGTGAAGGAGGCCGAGGGCCTTGATCCCCATGTAAAGCACAAGGCCGAGTTTCTGGTAAAGCAGGTCTCGAACGCCATCGCGCCGTCCAATTTCGTGCTGACCAACCCGGAACTGATCCGTGAAACTCTGAGCTCTTCGGGCGAAAATCTCGTGAAGGGCATGCAGAATTTCACCGAAGACCTGAAGGAAGGGAAGGGCGATCTCAAGATTCGCCAGACCGATATTCGGGCTTTCGAGGTGGGGCGCAATCTGGCGACAACGCCCGGCAAGGTGGTGTTCGAGAATGAGCTGATGCAGCTCATTCAATATGAGCCCACAACGCCGACGGTGAAAAAGACGCCGGTGCTGATTTCACCGCCATGGATCAACAAATACTACATTCTGGACCTGACGGCCGAGAAATCCCTCATCAAGTGGCTGGTGGGGCAGGGGCTCACGGTTTTCGTCATTTCCTGGGTCAACCCGGATGCGCGCCTCGCCGAAAAAAGTTTCGGCGATTATATGCGCGACGGCATCATGAAGGCTCTGGACGTCGTGGCCCTGGCCTCTGGCGAGCGGCAGGTGCACGCCGTGGGTTACTGCATCGGCGGCACGTTGCTGTCGATCACACTGGCCTATATGGCCGCCACGGGTGATGATCGTATCGTCTCCGCCACCTTCCTGACCACGCAGATCGACTTCACGTATGCGGGCGATCTGAAGGTGTTCGTGGATGAGGGGCAGATTTCCGCTCTGGAACGCAAGATGAAGGCGGCTGGGTATCTGGAGGGCAGCCAGATGGCGCGGTCCTTCAACCTGCTGCGCTCGAATGATCTGATCTGGCCTTATGTGGTGAACAACTACATGAAGGGCAAATCGCCATTCCCGTTCGATCTGCTGTACTGGAATTCCGATTCCACGCGGATGCCGGCGGCCGGGCACTCCTTCTATCTGCGCAACTGCTATCTCACCAACAGCATCTCCAAGGGTGAAACCGAGATTGGCGGTATCCGTATTGATATCAGCAAGGTGCAGGTGCCTGTCTATTCGCTGGCCACGCGGGAAGATCATATCGCCCCGCCGAAGTCGGTGTATGTCGGCGCCAGCCTCATGTCCGGGCCGCTGCGCTATGTGATGGCCGGTTCCGGCCATATTGCCGGCGTGGTCAATCCGCCTGCGCGGAACAAGTATCAGTATTGGAGTGATGGACCGGCGGGTGCGCCCTTCGAGGACTGGGTGGCCGGTGCGCAGGAGCATGCCGGTTCCTGGTGGCCGGATTGGTATCAGTGGTTCTCCAATCTGCACCCTGAAGAGGTGGATGCACGCCCGGTGGGCGGTGGTCGGTTGACGCCGATCGAAGATGCGCCGGGGCGTTATGTGAAGGTAAAGTCCTGACCGCACAACGCAAAGCGTCTGAAAAAGCCATGAAAGCAGAAGACCCGGCCTCCAAAGGGCCGGGTCTTTTCATGTTCCCACCCATGGGTGTTGAGAGGGTGGGGGAGCTGCCAGAGATCATCAGCACTGGTCGCGATCATGTGTATGCGCATATTCTGAGACACATGATTCCTGCCGGCAGATGGCCGGCTGCACATTTTCCGGGGCCATTTTCGGCGTGATGGTCCGGGGCCCTGCTTCCTGCCGATATGTCTGAGCCGATGTCTGCCCGTCTGAAAATTGATCCGTTCCTGCCGGCGCTTGTCGCTGTGGTTCTTCTCGCCCTGCTGTGGCCGCAGCTTGGTGTCTCCGGTGGCCCTCTGCATGCGGACAAGGCCGCCAGCTGGGGCATCGCCATTGTCTTCTTCCTCTATGGCGTCTCCCTCTCCACCCGCAAGCTGGTGGAAAGC